>CAZACO010000551.1:0-3493 GCA_964483185.1 uncultured Desulfobacteraceae bacterium | reverse complement strand
CTGGCAGAGACAGCCCGCAAGGCAAAGGCCCTCGACGCGGTCCGTCATGTGGTCCTGACCGCAGGGACAGGAAGACCGCAGGGAGAGGAGACATCCGTCCTTGCCGCCGCTTGCTCGGCCATCAAGGCAGCTGCGGACCTTCCCGTACACGCCCAGTTTCTCCCCCCCCTTGACATGAAAAGGCTTTATGAGCTGAAGCGCTCCGGGGTGGACACCGTTGGCATCCACATTGAAAACCTGAACATGGAGGTCCTCTCAAAGATCGCCCCTGTCAAGGCGGCCATCGGTCTGAGGCGATACGAAGAGGCCTGGAAGGCTGCGGTGGAGATCTTTGGACCCAATCAGGTAAGCAGCTTCCTGATTGCAGGCCTGGGTGAAAGACCCGATTCGGTCGTATCCGGCAGCGAACACCTGGCAGATATCGGCGTGTATCCCTTTGTCGTCCCCCTGCGGCCCATTCCCGGATCATTGATGGCGCACGCGCTTCCTCCCGATCCGGGCATCATGACAGACATCTATGAAAAGGTGACCGGGATCCTGGAGAAGAAAGGACTTTCCTCTGTGCGCTCCTTAGCAGGCTGTGTCCGGTGCGGGGCCTGTTCGGCGCTTCCCCTGTATGAACGCCCCGAAGCCGCACTGACCTGTCATCGGGCGAGAACGTCGGCCGAATTGAAACAGGCCTTTGACATCAGAAGGGATGTATTTGTCAGGGAACAGAAGATCTTTGATACGTCAGACAGGGACAGCAACGACCTGAAAGGCATCCATCTGGTAGCGAGACAGGATCAGGACGTGGTAGGGACCGTAAGGGTCTTTCCCGCCGGCAATGGCAACGGCCACTGGATCGGAGGGCGACTCGCAGTCAAAAAGGGGTACCGATCTTCAGGCGCTGGAGAACTCCTGGTCCGGAGTGCCGTCGCAACTGTCAAAAAGCGTGGATGCACGAGGTTCACTGCCCACATTCAGGAAGAAAACATCGCCTTCTTTTCTCGGCTTGGCTGGAGAGGCGTTGAGGCGCCCAAGCCCTATTTCGGGAGAAGCCATCAATTGATGGAGGCAAACCTCAGGATTGATGATTGACGATTGATGATGGATGATTGTTGATATTCGGCCGGAGTGCGAGCCTTTAACAAGACCAGCAGGGCCTTTTGAATGCACTCATATGAAACTTGAAACTCGAAACTGGGTGTTGGATACAGGATGCTGGTTCATTTCACGCCCTGGCGTGATTGGACGTTCGTCCTTTGAAAAGTTTCTACTTGATCAGCCTGGCCACCGGCCAGAGGCGGGACTCATATGAAGATATTTGAGGAGACCTGATAATTGAAGCGAACCCTGTCACAACTGGTTGACAATACACGGAATTACCTGGGGCTTTTGCGAAAACGGCCGATCGAAGAGGTGTATACGAAGCTCATCCTGCAGGGCCAGCCCGGTCCCCAGTTACCCAATTACGGAGATGATGCCGCCGTGATTCCGTGGAAGGACGGCTACCTGTTGCTGGCCGCCGACGGCATGATGACCCGGTTGCTGGTCAACGAACCCTATGCAGCCGGCAAGGCATCGGTCATGGTCACGGTGAATGATATCTACTCCATGGGCGGCAGACCCCTTGCCATGGTCAATGTCCTGGCCAGTGGCGATGATACGCATCGTTCAAAGGTCGTGGACGGGATCCGGAGGGGGTGTGAGAAACTGAAGGTTCCGATGGTCGGAGGCCATCTCCATCCCGATGCCTCGGCAGACACCCCTTCTCTCTCCGTTGCCATTTTAGGCCATGCACACAAACTGCTCCGGAGTCATCTCGCAAACCCGGGCGACGACCTGATCTTTGCCGCAGATCTCAAAGGTCAGGTGGGATGTTACTCTGTGGTAAGCTGGGATGCCAATTCGGGGAAAACCCCTGAGGAATTGATCCAGCGACTGGAAGCCCTCCCCATCATTGCGGAAAACGAGTGGGCCCATGCATGCAAGGATGTCAGCAACGCCGGCCTTCTGGGGACCCTCTCCATTATGATGGAAAACTCGAGAAGGGGCGCGGACATCGATCTGGATTCCATCCCCTGCCCTGTTGACCTGGACATTTCAGACTGGATCGTCTCTTTTCAGAGCTTTGGATTCATCCTTTCCGTTAAACCCGAATACTCCCGGCCGATCATTGACCTGTTCAGGGAAAGGCAAATCGACGCCGCGGTTGTCGGTAGGGTCACGGATGAGAGAACGGTTACGGTCAGGAGTGGACCTGAGTCTCAGACGCTTTTCGATTTCACCAGAGACCGGATTACCGGCATTACCTATTCCCCTTAAAACACCCATCCATTGATCCCCTTGAAAAAATCCGTCAATAGTGTCTGAGACGCGACGCCACGGGTGTCTTGGGTTTCCCCGCTTTCAAGGCCGGGAGGTTCCAATCAAGGCCTGTTGAAAATGATTGACATGAAAACGCAGTATCATATAAAAACTTCTCGACCTGTACGGTTACATTCTAAATATGGGTTCTACGTTGGTGGCCCGTGGGGGCCGAAGTTTCTCACAACTGAACCAGCGAGGTGGTCATCATCTACTATACAAGGGAACGATCCGGTTTAATCAAGAGCATCGGCCTGGGTCTGATCCACATCTATTACGGACAGGGCGTCGGGAAAACCACCCGGGCCGTGGGGCTGGCCATACGGGCAGCCGGGGTGGGCCTTCGGGTCAACTTCATTCAGTTTATGAAATCCGGCAATTCCAGTGAAATACTGATATTTGCCAAGATTCCCAATATCCGTTACCAGTGTCCGGGAAGACATCCATTCATCCTCTCCCGGGGCCCCGAGCCCGTGCACTACGAGCATGCCTCAGAAGCGCTCCGGTACGCGCTGGAGGCTATTGACGATGGGACCCAGCTGCTCATATGCGACGAGATATTGAACACCCTCATCTTCCATCTCCTGGAACAGGAACAGGTAGAGGAATTGATCCGTAAATGTAAAGGAAAGATCGAACTGGTCATGACCGGTGCAAATGCGCCGCCTTCCCTTATTGAACTGGCTGACTATGTTACCGAGTACAGGCAGATCAAACACCCCTATTATGAGGGGGCAAAGGCTCGAAAAGGGATCGAATATTAGATCTTCTGTACTGCCATTAAAGAAATCAGGCTCAAAAAAGCGCCGGCCACAAAGGGGATCCTGTAGTCCACCATCCAAAGCACGCCGCCAATGGCAGGAAGGAAGACGGCTGCAATGTGGTTGATGGTAAAGCCGACGGCCATACTCGGAGCAATGTCCT
This sequence comes from uncultured Desulfobacteraceae bacterium, assembly GCA_964483185.1. Taxonomy (GTDB): domain Bacteria; phylum Desulfobacterota; class DSM-4660; order Desulfatiglandales; family Desulfatiglandaceae; genus CAZACO01. The sequence goes on along the minus strand of CAZACO010000551.1, from coordinate 220 downwards.
TGGGGTCCCCCACTTTCTGGAAATAGGTCCGGATGGCAATAGCGAAATTAAAAAAGATATGGTCCAGGATGAAGAGAATCGCTGCCACCCAACTCGAATCTACGATGGCATAGGCCAGAAAGATGAATATCAGCGAGGCATATTCCAGTGACAGGACCTTTCTTTCACCAAATCGGATAATGCTCTTTCCCACCAAGGGGCTCAGGAAGTAATTGATGAA
>CAZACO010000550.1:0-3509 GCA_964483185.1 uncultured Desulfobacteraceae bacterium | reverse complement strand
CCTTTTCGGCACTGGATGACATTCCCTTATCCCCCCAGATAGGCCTTAACCACCAACTCATTCGTGAGCAGTTCCTGCGAGTTCCCCTCAAGCCTGACTTTTCCGTTTTCTAATACATACCCTCTATCAGCCAAACGCAGTGCCAACTGGGCATTCTGTTCCACCAGAATAATCGGAATCCCCCGGCTATGAATCAATTTGGTAATGCGGGCCATCTCCTTCACCACCACCGGCGCAAGACCCAAGGAAGGTTCATCCAAAAGTAGCAGCCTCGGTTTGCTCATTAAGGCCCGCCCTATGGTCAACATCTGTTGCTCCCCGCCACTCAGGGTCCCTGCATACTGCGCCTTTCTTTCCAGTAAGACGGGAAAATACTCGAAAATCTCCTCTATATTACGTTTGATTTCTTCCTTGTCTTTCTGAAGATACGCCCCCAGCCTGAGGTTGTTCATGACGTTCAGCCGGGGGAAGAGTCTTCTTCTTTCGGGCACATGAGAAATCCCCAGTTTGGCCAAATCATGGACCGGAAGCCCGTCGATCCGCTGGCCTGAATACCAGATTTCCCCGGAAATCGGCTTTTTTAGTCCGGAGATAGTCCTGAGAACCGTGCTTTTTCCCGCACCATTGGCCCCGATGACCACAATGATCTCGTCTTCACGGATATTCAGGGAAACGCCCTTAACCGCTTCCACTTTCCCGTAACCGATCGTTACATTTTTCAATTCACACAAAATCATCTTGACTACCCAGATAAGCTTCTATCACATCCTTATTGTTCTGGATTTCCTCTGGGGGACCCTCAGCCAGCTTTCTACCATAATTGATGACCACGATGCGGTCAGACAACCCCATCACTGCGTGCATATCGTGTTCAATCAGGATAACCGATACACCATTTTCCCGGATCTGACGGACAATACCCATCATCTCAACGGTTTCTTCCGGGTCCATGCCCGCAAAGGGCTCATCCATCAACAGCACAATCGGCTTATTAGAAAGGGCGATGGCAATGGAGAGACGATGCTGGTATCCGAGGGGCAGGTTTTCAGCCAGGGTATTTTTGAACTCGTTCATATTCAAAAATGCCAGCAGGTTGTGGGCACTTTCTTCCACCTCACGCTCTTCCCTTTTAAAGGATTTGGACCGCCACAAGATACCCCACAGTCCCACCTCCATCTGACAATGATGTCCTATAATTACATTTTCCAGGGCAGTGCATTTATTATACAGGGTGCTGATCTGGAATGTCCTGGCCAACCCCACAGACGCGATCCTGTGCGGTTTTTTGCCTGATATTTTCCTGTTTTTAAAACTGATCGTTCCCGAGTTGGGGGAGAAAATGCCACTGATGAGATTGAACAGAGTCGTCTTCCCAGCCCCGTTAGGCCCCACTAATCCAAGGATCTCTCCCTCTTCTAATGCCATATCGAGGCCGTTGACCGCCATCAGCCCCCCAAAATGCTTGGTAACCGATTCCAGTTTCAGTAAGGCCATATTCATACCTCTTGCTTGAGGCCGAACAACCTGGGTCGTAGATCGGCCAGGAAGCCTGTAATACCCTTGGGCATGAACAGAATCGTCAGCATGAGTGCCACACCGTAAATGACAACCTCCCAGCTCTCCGCAACCCTCAGGAATTCTGGCAAAAAGGTCAAAAAGACAGCACCTATAATAGGTCCGATAAAAATGGCCCCGCCACCAATGATTGCAAAAGTGAGATACGCAACAGAATTTCCGAATCCGTACTGCTGCGGTCCGACAAAGTGCATATAGTGGGCGTCAAGGGCACCCACTATGGCCGAAAAGATGGCACACGTGGTAAAGGCCAGGATCTTATAATACATGGTGTTGATGCCGATGCATCGGCTCAGATCTTCAGCCTCCTCAATGGACTGACCGGCCCTCCCGATCTTGGAAAAAGTGAGCCGGTGGAAAACGAGTAAACTGAAAAGCATAAAAACAAGGGCCAGATAATAAAAGGAGAGTTTGGATTTAAAACTGATTGTAAAGAGAAAGGGGATGCTGATCGGATCAGGCGCAGGGATACCTGCAATCCCGTTTGCGCCCCCAAACAGACCCACCCAGGCGATAAAAATCAACCGCATGATCTCTCCAAAGGCAAAGGTCGCCATGGCAAAATGGATCCCCTTGATCCTCAACGTCGGCCAACCGATCAGAATACCCACCACTCCGCCTATGAGTCCGGCCAGGGGGAAAGAGACCCAGAACGACCAGTGGAGCCTCATCACCAGGATGGTGGATGTATAGGCACCAATCCCCATGAAAGCGGCCTGGCACAAGGGTACCTGCCCTGTGCGCATGACAAAATTCACTGACAGTCCCAACACAATATGGAACATCGTAACGATAAGGATATGGAGAAAATAGGGCTGGCCCTTCACGGCAGCGGGAACAAGCACAAAAAGAATGATCCCCCCTACAATATAGATGGCTATTTTTGCAACCGGTGACAGCGATCTCTTACTCATCTTCTCCAAAAATCCCCGTAGGTTTAAATATCAATATCAGCAGAAGAAGCAGAAAACCACTAATTTCCTGAATCGTAGCCCCCATATACGTCGCACCAAAGCTCTCTACAATCCCCAGAATCAGCCCCCCTACGACGGCCCCCATCATACTTCCCAGGCCACCGAGTATAATAACGATAAAGGCCTTTACGACAGGACCGTGCCCCATAAAGGGGGATACAACAAAAATGGGAGCCAATAAGGCGCCTGCCACCGCCGCAAGGGCACACCCCACCCCGAACGACAGTGCAATATAGCGATTGACGTTGATACCCTGAAGGCCGGCGGCCTCGTCATCCTGCGATACCGCCTGAAGGGAAATCCCGGCCTTGGTTCGTTTCAAAAACAACTGGGACCCGATGATAAAAACCAATGCAATAACAAAGGCGAGTAACCTCACCTTGGACATGTAGATATCATGAAACATGATAACCCCGGACAGGGCCGGTTCAATGCCCCGATCCTCTGCCGAGAAAATAATGAGGGCCAGACCCTGCAATGTGATGGACAGCCCCACAGATAACACCAGGAGGTTGAGATCTTCCCCTTTTCGTGGCCTGAAAATCCCCTTTTCAAGCAATATACCGATGCCCCCCACAATGACCAGTGCAAGAATGACGGACAGGTAATAGTTGAGGCCGTACAATTCCACAAAAAGATAGATGGCATAGCCTCCGAGCATCAAAATCTCGCCGTGGGCGAAATTAATAATGCGCATGATACTAAAAATGTACGTCAGGCCTATCGCCATTAAGATGTAAAGAGAGGCTGACGAAAGGCCATTGATCATCGTCTGCATCAGAATCGTGATATCCACTGTGCCTCACCGAATCTTACACGTTGTCTCAATAATTCGATCCCCAAAAACCTCACTCCGATAACGGGGATCATGCCCTTTCCAAAGGCATGATCCCCGTTGAAAGGAACTCCTATCTCTTCGGTTTTTCAACGATAATAACTTCTTCCCCTTTTTGAATCTGG
>CAZACO010000549.1:0-3514 GCA_964483185.1 uncultured Desulfobacteraceae bacterium | reverse complement strand
GGGCCGGAAAGTCCACGACCCTCAAGGCCATTTCCGGGCTGCTCAAACCTGAAAATGGGAAGGTGACCGAAGGATCGATCGAATATGACGGCAAGCCGGTCCAGAATTCATCTCCGGAACAGATCACCCGTAAAGGGATTATCCAGGTATTGGAAGGAAGACAGGAATTCAAATACCTGTCTGTGGAAGAAAACCTGAGGGTCGGCACGGCCACCCGATGGGGCAAGCCCTACCAGAAAGACCTGAAAATGGTCTACGGCTACTTTCCTGCCCTCTTGGCAAGGAAAAAGGCATTGGCAGGGTATTGCAGCGGCGGCGAACTCCAGATGCTGGTCATCGGAAGGGCGCTGATGGCCCACCCGAGGCTGTTGCTCCTGGACGAGCCCTCTTTAGGGCTTGCACCCCTCCTGGTGAAGGAGATATTTCAGATTATCCGACGAATCAATCAGGAGCAGGGGACAACCCTCATGGTCGTCGAGCAGAACGCCAATATGGCCCTTCAGATCGCCCACTATGGCTATGTAATGGAAAATGGGAAGATCGTGATGGAGAGTGATGCGGAGGATCTCAGGGAAAACCCCGATGTGAAAGAGTTCTATTTAGGTACGGCCGCTTCAGGGGCGCTCAAATCATACAAGAATGTGAAGGCCTACAAACGCCGCAAACGCTGGCTCTAAACGTTAACCCGACTATGACATCAGCCATCCCTTCCTGAGTCTCAGACGTCCTGGACCCGATCCCTGCATCAACCCATCTATGACTGGAGATCGAAGCTTCATGGGTTCCACCAATCCTCTTTCGAAACAGACCCTCTGGAAAGAAGGCCCTTTTCAATTTATCAACCCCGATGATTTCGCTAAATTAGGGATCGATCCGTCATCTGTCCCGTTAGGGACCTTTGCATCATTCAAACACCCCTCCCACCTTCGCAGCAGATTTGGCGGCAATGCCTATGGGTTTGGTCTCTTCGAGGACTATGACCGGCTCAAGCCGGAAGAAATCGAACGGATCCATCGTATCAGCCTTGAAAATTCTGATGACATCCGAGCGCATCACACGGAACTCAATGAAATATACCGCAAAATGGGATTGCTGATCAGGTTTTCCAGCCTCGGAAAAAGGTACTATCTGATCCCTGTTCACCTGATGTCAAGCTCCCTCATTCACATTATGGCCAAGGTGAATGAAATTAGTAAGATCGTCGGTTTCCACAAGAAGAAATACCTGAAAGAGTATCATAGAATTGGTGTCTTGTGCCGCCCGGACGACGTAATCCTCCATGAGCTGACCTTTCGCCTCAAGGAACACAACTTTCTGGTCCTGGACTCTCCCGACAAATTGTTGAACCTGAATCAGAAATTAGACCTTGTTATACTGACAAGCGATTTGTACGAGATTGTCTTGATGGAGAAATTCAGCCCGCTTGCTCGAGAGGCTTTTTCAAAAAGGCGCCTTGATCAGTATTGCATCTACCTGCTTTGGAAAATCCGGAATCTGTTAAAAGCGGAAGGTGAAATCTTTATTCTTGCAGACCACTTTAGTGCCAAGACCCATCAAAGCGTAGAGCTGACATTCAAAACTGAGCAGGAGGAAAAAAACTTCTTATTGTTCAGCCATCTCTTTGATACCAAAAAGCGGTATAAGATCAAGGATCATATGGTCACGGTAAACATCTTTGATTTGCAGAAATATCTGAGCGGCTTTTATGTTGAACAGGAAGGCATCCACCTTTTGCTCGGCGGGAAAACCTTTGATGAGATATCTCTTGAGGAGATCAACGACCTTCCGTACATCAATACGAAATGCGAAGACTGGCCTTTCTTTATTGACCAGGAAAAGGCCTGGCCCAGGCTGTTGTCCCCTTTTTTTGATAGGGTATTCCTCAAGCCTGTGGTGCCCGATCCCGTGAAAAGAGAGTGGAAAAAAAGATTTTCGTGTAAGGATTACTCCCCAAAATACATGATTATTTATTTGGGCCAAAAAGGGCCTGTGAAGACCACTGTAGCGGATGTCAAAAAAGACGTTGCTGGATCAAACTTAGGCGGTTGTCCCATTGAACTTGTCGCTGACTACAGGAACTCATTTGAGTATCTGATTCGGACCCTTAGAGTTGTTCTCGGGAGACTTAAAAGAGGGAGTTATCAGATCCTGCCGCAAGTTTTTATCGATCGCCTGAAACTGCCATTGGAAAGCAAAAGCAGAAGGTTCAGTGCCCTGAACGATGTCATCAAACTAACGACCAAGATGAATCGTCTTGAAAAGATTCGGGGGTATCTGAACCCCGACAGGATCGAAGGATCCAGGACCCGACTGTTTGAAAATCTGGAGGCCCTGGCCCTCTTTGGGTTTACCCACAATGAACTGAAAGAAATTATTCTCATTGCCATGGGGCATACTGCCTTAGGGCGGATCATCTCGGGTAAGGTCACCGAGAAGGCCTTGAAACCGGTTTCTGACCTGGCCAGGACCTATGACCCGCAGCAGGCCCTCAACCTGCTCCGTTACTGCCGGTTGATGACATTGGCCGAAACAGAGGCTGCCCGCGATGCCGAGCTGACCCATGAACAGCTTCAACAACTCTTTGAACTTTACGAATCCGCCGTCAGAGTCGTCGTCAACCAGGAACTGGATTGGGACCAGCTCTTGGACGAAAAGATAGCCGCCATGGGCGGTATCCATAACAAGATTGTCCAGAAAATACTCATGATGATGAATTATTTCGAGTTCCTCGATAACTGGGCTGAACTCAGGCAAAAAGGGCAGATGGAAAAGGAATCCTTGGCCGATTATGATGAACGGAGGTTGGCCAAGATAGAGAACGTCATAAAACTTATTAATAAGATAGAACAATTCGAAGAGATGTATCTCAAATTGGACCCATTGCAACTCCCCGTATTTTATAGAAAATTCCTTGAATTGGAGTTCCATGGGACATGGCATCTTTTTGAGAGAATGGATAGCGAAAATGTGTTTGTGCTCCTCTGGATTGCAGTCAATGTGGCACAAGGGGAAATCGTCAATTTTAATCCGGTGTTGGCTGATGTCGAGACGTCGGAAATCGAAGATCGGGCAAAAAAGGTTGAGAAAGAGGCATCGTCCATCAACATCGAACACCTGGATCTCACTGTTCTTAAACAGTTTAGCGATCAGTTGAAACAGGAAAAGTCCTCGTTTATTATGGGCACCGGTTTTCAACTGAAAGTATGCTCAAAAACACAGGCATTGGAGATTGCCTACAAGGATGTGTCCAAGGACATCGAGAGGTTGGCGGTCATGTCCCGCAAGATTGAGGGCCAATTAATTTCCGAAATCCCGGTACAGTCACTGAAAACAGTGGAGATGCTTTTTTCCAATCTCGAGACTTTTTTTCAAAGCCACCTCAGCGTCGTGATGGAGGGCGATAACAAACTAAGACTCCCTGCAAAACAGAAGAAATGGTTTCAAAAAACAGTCGCATTGAGAGCCAGCTTGAGGGCGAATCTCTTGAGTGTCATGTTTCGTCCCGAGTGCCTCT
>CAZACO010000548.1:0-3514 GCA_964483185.1 uncultured Desulfobacteraceae bacterium | reverse complement strand
CCGGTGTATCCCGGTTAAAGGGTGATGATCGGATGAAGGCTGTGAAAACAGAGAAGATGGCGTCTTAGGGCTCGCTATGAACAAAATAGTCGGGATACAGTTCAGACCGCATGGAAAGGTGTATGATTTCGAGTCGGGCCACTTTGTCCTCAACAAGGGGGACAAGGTGATGGTCGTCACCGAGGAGGGGCCTGCCGTCGGCTACGTCTGCACCATACCTCAAAACGTGGCCAAGAACGGCCCGGATCGAGACCTCAAAAAGATCTTTCGCCTGGCCACCCAGGAGGAGATTGTGCGGTACGAAAGCGACTGCAATTTGGAAAAGGAATTATATGAATATTGCCATCAAAAGGTGAAGGAAAGATCCATGCCGATGCGTCTCGTGTCGGTGGAAAGACGCTTTGACGGCAGCAAAATGGTCGTCTATTTTACGGCAGACGGAAGGGTCGATTTCAGGCAGTTAGTCAAGGATCTGGTCGGAAAATTCAGGACCCGGATTGAGATGAGACAGATCGGTGTTCGCCATCAGGCAAAAATGGTCGGGGGCCTGGGGACCTGCGGCCGCCCTTTATGTTGCGCTGCTTTTTTGGACCGGTTCGACCCGGTGACCATAAAGATGGCAAAAAAGCAGAACATCTCCCTCAATCCCAACAAGATATCCGGGATGTGCGGGAGGCTCATGTGCTGCCTCACCTATGAGCACGAGTACTACGAAATGATCAAGAAAAAACTCCCCAAGATCGGTAAACGGATCATGACCGAAGAGGGGGAAGGAAAGATCATCCGTCAAAATGTGCTGAAGGAGACCTTGACCGTGGCCCTGGATTCGGGAACCGAATTTGAGATCCAGGCCAAGGACCTTCTGGGGGCCTCCAGCCTTCCGAAAGAGGGGCTGTTCAAACGAAAAAATCAAAAAAGGAGTAACCATTAAAGCCATTGTCCGAGCGATTCTATGTAACAACGCCCATATATTATGTGAATGCAGCACCTCATATCGGCCATGCCTATTCCACGATAGTGGCGGATGTCTTAAGGCGGTTCCATATGCTTTCGGGCATGGATACGTTCTTTCTGACAGGCACGGATGAACATGGCGACAAGATCGTTTCGGCCGCTGAAACATCCGGCCAGTCTCCTAAGGAATATGTCGATCGAATCAGCCAGATGTTCAGGGACCTCTGGCCCAAATTGAACATCTCATACAACCAGTTCATCCGAACCACAGACCCGGATCACCAGGAAACGGTGCGGCTGATCCTGAGCCTTGTCAAGGAAAAGGGGGACATCTATTTCAGTGAGTACGAGGGCCGCTATTGCTTTGGCTGCGAACGATTTTACACGGAAAAGGAACTGGTGGACGGTAAGTGCCCTGACCACCAGACCGAGCCTGAAGTAATCAAGGAAGCTAATTATTTTTTCCGGATGAGCCGGTATCAGGAATGGCTCGTCGATCATATTAATGAGCATCCGGATTTCATACGGCCTGAAAGATACAGAAACGAAGTCCTGTCGTTTCTTTCTGAACCGCTTGAAGATCTCTGCATCTCACGGCCCAAGTCGCGGCTGACATGGGGAATCACCCTCCCCTTTGATGAAAATTTCGTTACCTATGTGTGGTTTGACGCACTCATCAACTACGTCTCGGCCTTAGGGTATCCCGGGGGCAGCCGGTTCGAGACATTCTGGCCCTGGGCCCAGCATGTTATTGCCAAGGACATCTTGAAGCCTCACGGCATCTACTGGCCCTGCATGCTCAAGTCGGCGGGCATTGAACCTTACCGGCATCTCAATGTCCATGGGTACTGGAACATTAGCCAAGGCAAGATGTCCAAGAGCCTTGGGAATGTTGTCCGGCCTCTGGAATTGGTGGATATTTACGGCCTTGATGCGTTCAGATATTTTCTTTTGAGGGATATGGTCTTCGGGCTTGACTCTGAGTTCAGTGAAGAGGCATTGGTGGCACGGCTCAATGCAGACCTGGCAAATGATCTGGGAAATCTTGTCAGCCGGAGCCTCACCATGGCCCAAAAATATTTCAAAGGCGATCTGCCTGAACCGGGCCCCTCGGAACAGGCGGATGAAGAGCTGAGACGAAGCGCTCTCGAGCTGGTTGATATATATGCGGAACTGATGAAGGACCTGGCCCTGCACAAGGCCCTGATGGCCGTATGGGACGTGATCGGGAAGGTCAACAAATACATCGACACCATGGCACCATGGGTGCTGGCAAAGTCTGACACGAAACGACTGTCCACCGTAATCAGCCATATCTTTGAAACCCTCAGAATTATTGCCGGCCTCCTCTGGCCCTTTATACCCGGGTCTGCCGAAAAAATCCAAGACCAGTTAGCACTTCCCAGGCAGGGAAAGGATGTTGGTTTTGAAGACCTTAAGGCGTGGGGGTCGGAAAGACCTGTCCGAGCCATTACCAAAGCGCCTCCCCTGTTCCCCCGTATTGAGGAGGGGAAGAAAGAGAAGACATCCAGGCCGATGGCTCCTGGGGAAAAGAAAGAACCGGCCAAGGCCGAATCACCTGTAAATCTCCCCGTGATCTCTTACAAGGACTTCCAGAAAATAGATCTCAGGGTGGGTACCATACAGGCGGCCGAGGCCATCGCAGGGTCCAAGAAACTCATTAAATTAACCGTCGATATCGGTGAAGAGCGGACAGTTGTGGCCGGTCTGAAGGGCCACTATACGGAAGCGGATCTCACCGGGATGCAGATATTGGTCGTCGCCAATCTTGAGCCTGCAAAACTGATGGGCGTCGAGTCCCATGGCATGCTGTTAGCTGCCGGCGACAGGTCCGGCCTCCACCTGCTGGTTCCGGATACCGAGGCCGTTCCGGGAAGCAAGGTCAAGTAGGCTTTTCTGTTCGAAATCATCAATATTGATGATTTCGTAAAAAATCAACATCTCGCGCAAAGCCGCAAAGCTACCTTATTTATATTGAATGGTTTTTTTTCTTGGTGTTCTTGGCGTCTTTGCGAGAAAATATACATTTTACGGGACCATCAATATTCAATAGGTCAATATTCAATTTCTATCCCGTATCGATTTCACGTCGGATGACTGCGTGGTCATAAGCGGCGATCACATCCTTTTCTCTCAGGGTTGCAATCACCTTTTTCCCGTTGTCCGCTGTGACCACCGGCAGTTGGGATATGCCCCGCTCGCTCATGATCTGGAGGGCGTACTGGATGTTGTCCTCAGGCCCGACAGTTGCCAGGTCCGTTGTGGCCACATCCTTGGCGATGATCAGGTAGTGCACGCCTTCTTCCTCCAGGATGGGACGGATATCGCGAAAAGAGATGATGCCGACCAGATGACGGTCTTTGTCGACCACATGGAGGTACGAGACATCTCTGATCTTAAATGTGTTGATCAGGTCTATCAGGGCCATCCCCTCGGGGACGGTGGTAACCTCGCCTCTCATGATCTGTTTGACTTTCAGGGACTTTAAAATATTCTGTTCCAGCCCGCCCGAGATATCGACCCCTCTCCTCAGCAGCTT
>CAZACO010000547.1:0-3515 GCA_964483185.1 uncultured Desulfobacteraceae bacterium | reverse complement strand
ACCTCCACCGGTTCGGGCCACAGAGGGCCTTTGATGACACTTCCTGGTTTGATGTCTGTCATAGCACCCTTTCTCCAATCCTTATGATCGCCGTTGCTCGACAGAAAACGAAAATAGAAGGTTTCACTATTCTCGGGTTTCTTCCGCGTGTTGTTCGGATAGATCCTTCTTTACATAGGCCCAACCTCCTGCCGTAATCGTCTTGAGCAAGCAGGACGCTGAAAATGGCGGATCGATCCGCTGAAGCCTCCGTATGTGGAGTAGATTCACACTGGGTTTTCCCTGTACACGCGAGGCGTCGTAAAGGCCCGTTTCGCCTGGTTGAATCGTGCTTATGACGTGGTTTAGAACTTTCTTCCTTTTCTCTGAGAGTTCCCGTTTGTCATCCCATCCCACAATCTCCGCGGTATAGTGGACCATAGAGAGGTCTGTTGTGAATCTCCGGGACGTTGTTGACTTTGGTGACTTATCCCTGCCTTTGGCACCTTATCTCTATCGAAATGTATTTCCGCGAGCCGCAAAACAGAAAACCCCGCGCTCCATCGTGGAGATCCCCTGATCTTTTCCAGATGCCGGCTTCCCTTTGCTCATGAGGGGACAGACTGATAATCTGGAGCCAGTCAGGCCAGGGTTCTTTCAATTGAATAGTGGTTTGAACTTCGTGGAAAACCCGCCGGGGCAGGTAAAGGTTGCCCGTTTGCCTGAGCAACTGCAGGCAATTGGCCTCGTAAAGATGGATGATCGGTCCGGCGTCGCAGACAATGGTTCTCATTTGGCCGCAAGAGCCTCATTTTTGGCCCATGCGATGTCTTCGCGGGCAAAGCGCTCCATAAGGTCAACCTGGTTGCGTCGGACAAATTCCGATATGGCCGCCAGGATGACATCCGGTTCTGACAAGAAAAAACCGGACTGGACATAATCATGGATGCGCTCTGCCAGGTGATCCGGCACGGTGATTGACAATTTTTTCACGAGCCGTTATCTCCCTTCTTTTAACATACTGTATTACATATCATTTCTTGTTGTTATCCGCAAGGCCTGTCAAAATGACCCGTTTGTCGATAACTGAAATATCCGTCAGGCGGCGGGGACGCCCGTGTAGAACGTGCTTAGAGTTAAGCGATATTTTTTTCTATCGGGAATTCATCCGATGGAAACTGCCTGGTAATTCAGGCATTCGTCATCCCGAGACAGCGGGTCACCTTCGCCCCCGTTCAGTTCCCTGATCACTCAAAGGTGGACACAGAGGTCATCATAGGCAACCGTGATCGTGTAGGGAATGTCTCTGTCAAAGGTAATGCGATCAACGGTCTGCTGCCATTGTTCCTGGTTGCAGGGGATCGGATAAGGATCTCCCCCGGACGGGGGTCTCATCGGATCCTTGGGTTCGTATTTCTTGAGCAGACTGTTGGCCGGGTCGCCTGAGACCCTATCGGCATCCCCGATGTGCACCAGGAAGGTCTCCTTCTTTGGCTTCAGCTGTTCAATGAAATGGATGGCCCTCTGAAAGCTCATATGATTGGGCCGGTTATGGGCAGGTTCATTCAACCAGAACGATTGAATGACAAGATAGTCCGGATGAAACAGATCGGGGGGAGGCTCCGGGATATCTGAAAAATCTGAGGTGTAGACAATCCGTACGTCCTTCCCTGAGCGGCCCCTGGCCTTGACAAGGAACCCCACCGATCCCTTTGCAAAAGGCCCGTGATAGGTGTCAAAAGGGAGGATCTCAAACTCTTTTACCCTAATCCACTGCCCGGGATCGATCTGACACATTCTGATCACTTCCATCTCTTCCAGATAATCAAACCGCTTGATGATCACTTCATGGCTTCTTGCGGTGAGGTAGATCGGTATCGGTGTGAACGACCCCCGGGGCCGATTTCTCTTGTATGCAAAGAGCTCGTCAAGGCCTATGTAGTGATCCGTGTGTTCATGGGTAATCAGCACCCCGTCGATCGTATCGATGTTCTGTCTTGAAATCTGAGATCTTGCATCAGGGCCACAATCAATCAGCAGCGTGGCCTTATCCGTTAACAGGAGAGAGGTGCGCTCCCTTTTCTCCCCTTTCCGCCGCATGTCACGGCAGATGAGACAATGGCAGTTCACTTCCGGGACGCCCCAGGCGCCACCGGTTCCCAAGAATGTCATATCCATATGAACAAACCCCTTTTGTCAATGCTCACCGGTTCTGCGCACACGGTTGAGGGTTATCGCCTGGACCACTGATCCCGCAAACGGTTACTGCTTTTAAAATGCAGGATTGTGTGTTAAGATGAATAGTTGTTCCCAATAGGAAACCATGGGTTGAAACTTTAACATGATCTGAATCGAAATCAAATGAGAATTATATTTTTTGCCGGAAAGGGCGGGGTCGGGAAGACCAGTGTGGCCGCTGCCACCGGGATAAAGGTGGCCCAGGGGGGACATAAGACCCTGGTCATGTCTTTGGATGTAGCCCACAGTCTTGCAGACATCTTTGATCTTGAAAGAAGCCTGATTGACAAAAACAGGGGAAAACCGATCAAGGTCAGGAACAACCTGTGGATTCAAGAGTTGGACATTCAGGAAGAGATCGAGAAAAACTGGGGAGATATCCACAAATACCTTTCAACCCTTTTGAACACCACCGGTCTGGACGAGATCCTGGCCGAGGAACTGGCCATCCTGCCTGGAATGGAAGAGGTCAGTCTCCTTCTCTACATCAATCGATACGCCCGCGAAAAAAACTTCGATGTCATTCTCCTCGATTGTGCACCCACTGGGGAATCGCTCAGGTTTATCAGCATTCCGACCACACTGGAGTGGTACATAAAAAAGATATTCAAGATGGAAAAGGCCATTGTCAGATACGCCCGTCCAGTGGCCAAGCGGTTATACAATGTGCCGCTTCCGGGTGAAGAGTACTTTGATGCCATTGAATTCCTGTTCCAACGCCTGCGCGGGGTCGATGACATCCTGGTTGATCCCGACATAACAACGGTGCGTCTCATTACCAATCCGGAGAAGATCGTGCTCAAGGAAACCCAGCGGGCGTTCATGTATTTTTCTCTGTATAAAATGAGTATAGACGCGATCATCATGAATCGAGTCCTGCCCGACAGTGTCAAGGATACCTATTTTCAGGACTGGAGAGAGCGACAGAATGAATATATCAAGCAGGCGGAAGCATACTTCAGCCCGATCCCCCTGTTCTCCGTAAATCTGTTCAGGGGAGAGATATTGGGCCAGAAAAGCCTGAAGTCATTAGCCGATCAGATATATGGCAAGAGAAATCCGCTGGACCGCTTTTTTCACGGGGAGCCCTATTCTCTGATCAAGACGAACGGTAAATATCAGTTGAGAGTGAAGCTTCCCTTCATCGAAAAGAAGGATGTTGAACTGAACAAGATATCTGATGAACTCATCGTCCGTATCGGGAGTTTTAAGAGACATATCTTGCTCCCCAGGCAGGTGGCTGCCTCAAAATCGGTCAGGGCAAAGCTCGATGGGGATCATCTATATGTTCATTTTGA
>CAZACO010000546.1:0-3516 GCA_964483185.1 uncultured Desulfobacteraceae bacterium | reverse complement strand
CGAAGAGGTATACCACGCCGGGAATATTTGCCTTCAAACGGCGATATCTTTCTTCGCTATCCCTGAGTGCAATTTCGGTCTCCATTTTTCCGGCGATATGCTCACGCATGACTTCAACCAGTCGGTTGATCGCATCGGCGAGCCTGTCTATTTCATCATTCTCACCGGACGGTTCGATGTGAAAAGATACATCGCCTCCCACAGCTTTCCGAACCGCCTCAATTATTCTGCTGATATGATCTGTTTTTGATTCTTCAGTCATATGACTGCCGACGCCAAAGGATCTCTTCCCACGGGCGCTCTGGAGCGTCTGTCAAAATAATGGAACACTGTAAATTCTTCTACCAAGGAAAGGCTCAGATCGGAATCTCCCATTTCTTTCATTCGTTGTCAACTTGATTTCCCCGATAAACCATTGAAACAACCGTGTGAATTTCCGGATACGCATCCATTTGACAGTCTCACACGGCACCAGCAGCTTGTTTGACGGTAAACGTAGACGATTTTTTCGGTATCGGGATCTATTCCGCGCTTTCCACTACATAAAGCCTGGTCTCACCGGCTATGCCTTTCAGACGCATGGTGAAGGACCGGGCGATCTTGAGGCCCATCTTCTCAGATACCCGCCGGTACACGGATTCGGAGACCACCACTTCGCCCCCTTTGGCCGTTGACTGTATCCTGTGGGTGATGTTTACGGGAGAACCCACAATGCCGTATTTGGCCCTTGTCTCAGAGCCGATGTTGCCCACCACCACTTCCCCTGCGTTTACACCGATCCCGGTGTCGACTTCGGGAAATCCCGCTAGTTTCATTTCGACGTTAAAACGCTTCATGGCACGCTGTATCTCAAAGGCGCACAAAACGCTTCTCCGGACCATCGGTTCGAGTTGCGCTTCAAGGGGATCGAAAAAGACAAGGACCCCATCTCCAAAAAAATCCACAATGATCCCCTGGTGCCTCTGGACCACTTCGATCAACCGAGAGAAATAGCGGTTTAGAAAGTTGATGATGCGATCGGGACTCATGGTTTCGGACAAGCGTGTAAATCCCCGGATATCCGACATCAGGATGGCCACCTCTCGTTTGTCACCGCCCAGTCTCGAGGCCTCTGGGAGGCTCATCAGCTTTTGCGCGATTTCCTGGTCCACGTATCGGCCGAATGTGTTTGTGACAAAATCTCTTTGTTTCAGACCTTCGACCATGGTGTTGAAGCTCTGGGTCAATTGCGCGATTTCATCCCGGCCATAGACGGGTAGCGGCTTTCCATAATCCCCTTTGGCCACCCTTTCCGCGGCCCCGGAGATATCGGTGAAAGAACGAACCATCCTCCCCACCACCGAACGAATCAACAGAAGGATGCAGAGAATAGCGAGAAGCCCGCCCGCAAAATAGATGTTGCGAAACCGGATGATGGGAGACAGGACTTCTCCCCCGGGGGCGACCAACACAAGGGTCCAGGGCGCGTGTGTGAGTCGATAAAAACCGCCCACTTGATCGGGGGGCTTCCCGGGCCCCATAATTGTCCCGAAAGGTCTCTCGGTGATGGCCTTCAGCATGGCCAGTTCAAAGGGATCATCGGTTCCGCCAAGCCGCTTCCGACCTTTCATGATGGCCTCGGTGTGGGCGAGATATCTCCCGGATTCATCGATCAGGCAGGCCTGATCGGTTTGCCACCAGGCCGATGCCTTGATCCCTTCCATGAGATAGTGAAAGCCGACCGATACCTCCAGGATTCCCTCCACCTCTCCGGATTCATCTTTAAGTTGGGATATGAGCTTTACCGTTTCCTGGCCGGTCTGGGGATTGAAGATGGGCGGTGTCACTTCACTGATTCTCCCCCTTTGAAAGCGCATCATCTGTGCGCCACCCATGCCCTGCCCGCCTCTGCTCATCGGCATGGTCATCGGCTGGGATCTGCCAGTGTCCTTCCATTTCAATTCGGCAGCCGTCACCCCTTCCTGCTCCCTGATCTGCTCAAGTATCCATTGCTGAATCAACGGCCCGCCACGGCTGTCAGCGGTCCTGTAAAACATCCGGATCCAGCCGTTGATCTGCCCGAGTTTCATATCGATCTGATGGGCAGCCCGTTGAAGCTTCACGATGGAGGCGTCCTGCCATTCCTCAAAAAGGCTCTCCCTTATGTAAACAAACCCGAAGACCCCAACGAGAAACAGGAACAGCCCCACCGGCAGCAGGATGAGGAGTCCGAGGCGTTGTCTAAGGTTTTTGATTTTCATGGCGGTTTCTCAGGGCCTAAGGTGGGATGGTCGCGCCGGTCGAACGTAGCTTGAAAAAATGCGACCTTGCGCGGTCAGGCTTCACCCACCCCAAACATGGGCACTGGGTTTGTGACCCGCAGGGGTCGAAAGAATGCCTGCGGCTTCGGTACTTGCCTGACGGGAATCGGGATTTTTGCCATGGCATGGGCTTCTTAGATTCCATGTATGATCCGAAAGCCGTGACAGAGATCATCGATCCATAGACATTTTCATTCGCTTTCTGTCCCATATGGACCGGGATTTGTCAAGACTTCCGGGTTCGGGCCCATGGCAACGAAACAAGATTTCAAGGATATGGCTGGGGGTGTGCCTCAGTCTTCTTTGGTTTTTCCCTGCATTTCAATTGTCCCTCGACATCCCGGTAAGCGGAATTTCCAGCTCCGAAGTATCCAGCCATTTCGGAATTCAGACGCCTCCATTCAGGTTGCCGCAAGAAAACACCCCGGTTCCTATTCATTAATGACTTCGTAGGAGATCACCATCAGATGCTCTTCGCCGTCGGCTTTCTCCAGAAAGCCGACCACCCTTAGACGCTTCTCCACCTGCAGGCGCAGTTCCCGCCCTTTCTGATTGTCGCCGATCACATAAATGCGATCATTATCATCCATCATCTGGCGGTCTTCATT
This sequence comes from uncultured Desulfobacteraceae bacterium, assembly GCA_964483185.1. Lineage (GTDB taxonomy): Bacteria > Desulfobacterota > DSM-4660 > Desulfatiglandales > Desulfatiglandaceae > CAZACO01. The sequence continues at coordinate 608 of CAZACO010000546.1, read as the reverse complement.
GACGACACCCACGATCGTGAGCTTCTCGGCGCCAACGGCAGGCGCAAGAAGAGACGTCCACATGAGCACGAGACAAAGCCCTCCAACTATTTTCCAATGGTTTTTCATAACGGCATTCTCCTTCTTGCTGCATTTTTTGGCTGTTCATTCACGTCTTGTTCACCTGTGAGATCGCAGGGGAAAAGACATTCATATCCATTTTGCATCGGGATATCGAATAACAGGGCGTCATCCGTTACCGGACAACGAGAGATCTTTAGCAATGAATGTACCAGATTTTCGGGTCTCGGTCGGAAGTTCTTTGCCTTCGTGTTGCTCATGAATACGCCAGAGGCCCAGAACCGACCGATCCTTTTTCCTTGACTCACAGGTTGTATTTTCCTATAGTCCTTCCCTGAAAAAAGCGACTTCTGGGTTCCTGCCCTGCGATCGGAATGAAAAACCGACCCGTCGGTGACGGGAGCGAGGCCGATAGCAGGATCAGCGTACAGGCCCGATGATATCCGGGGCAACGGTTATTTCGGCCGGACTCGTTTTCATTCGATAGTAGAGCGATGGCATATTTTTAAGATTCTCAATCTTGGAGGGGCGTTATGAAGGTATTGGTA
>CAZACO010000545.1:0-3518 GCA_964483185.1 uncultured Desulfobacteraceae bacterium | reverse complement strand
TCCCGCCGATTGACGCTGAGATTGTGAAAAAGGGCCATTTCTGGATGGACACTAATTAAGGATACAAAATAAGAGACACGCTGCGTTGATCAGCGTCCGAATCCTTTTTCCGCGTAGTACAGAAACATTGCCAAGCTATGGAAGCGAAACAAAGACTGATTACCCAACTTCATGGCCTGTTCAATCCAAAATCCATCGCCATTGTGGGACTGCCTCGGGGGATGAAGATGGGGAAGCTTTTTCTCACGGCCCTCCAGGACCAGGGCTATCCCGGCCCCATCTACCCTGTTCACCCGGAGGCCCGTGAGATCGACGGGCTCAAGGCCTACCCCAACATATCTGCCATTCCCGGCCCTGTGGATCTGGCCATTATTCTTGTCCCTCATTCCAGCGCCCTCCCTGTGGTCAGGGACTGCGCGGCCAAAGGGGTCAAGGGCGCGGTGCTCTTTACGGCCGGGTACAAGGAGACCGGAACCGATGAAGGGAACGCTTTGGAAGAGGAGCTTGCTTCTATTGCCCGTCGTTCCGGGATGCGGCTTTTCGGACCCAACTGCATGGGGATCTATTGTCCCAAGACCGGCCTCTCCTTTTTCCCTCAACTTTCGAAACAACCCGGGCCCGTGGGATTTGTCTCCCACAGCGGTTCCCTGGGAAATATCATATGCCGTGTAGGCCCCCCAAAAGGGATACACTTCAGCAAGGTCGTGAGCCTGGGAAATGAATGCGATCTGACCGGTGCCGATCTGCTTACCTACCTGGGGGATGATCCGGAAACGGTCGTCATCGGGGCCTATCTGGAAGGGATCAAGCATGGACCCTCCTTTCTAAGGGCACTTAAAGACGCTTCAAAAAAGAAACCCGTCATCCTTTGGAAGGTGGGACTGACCCCGGAAGGAGGCAGGGCCGCGGCCTCCCACACCGGGGCCTTGGGGGGATCCCAGGTGATATGGGAGGCGGTCGTTCGACAAGGAGGGGCCATCTCTGTAACAGGTCTCGATGTCCTCCTGGATACGCTGATGGGCTTCTCATTACTCCCGTCCAATTTAGGGAAGCGGATGGCTATTCTCTCCGGCCCCGGAGGCCTGGCCGTGGCTGCAGCGGATGCATGTGGAAACGCCGGACTCAAACTGGCGGAAATATCTTCAAAAACCAGGTCCACTTTGGCCGAATTCATCCCCCCCACAGGCACGAGTCTTCAAAATCCTATCGATGTAGGTCTCTCAGCGTCTTTAGAGATCCAGATCTACACCCGTGCGGCGAGGGCCTTGGCAGCAGATCCAGGCGTGGATGCCATACTGGTGGCGGGTCGGGGAATGACCCCTGAGTCCAATAACCTCTACGCGGAATCCATCATCCAGACCCGGAGAGCGTCTGGAAAACCTTTCCTTGTTGTGAATATCCCTGGATTCGATGTGGATCTCTCCAAGACCCTGTGTCAGGCCGGAGTCCCGTTTTTCGAAACCGTGGAGAGGGCACTGACCGTTTACGCGCAGGTTCGTCAATACCAGCGCTGGCGGGATTAGAAAAAGGCATTAAAAGAGCCCGGGGAAGGGGGTGCCTTATCCCAAACCAAGGGGCTATTTTTTCCCGACTATCACGTCAGACAGCAGGCAATTTCATCCTATTCAGCTGTCCACAAATCCCAAAATCCCAAAAGTTATTGTCAAACTTTTCCGACCTGCCTGAGAGAACAAGAAATTTTTACCATAAGCAAATCTTATACCTTCTATCAAGATAAATGATTTGACGTCAACAGTCGGTTCGTTTAAATGAGGGTTGGATAAAATGGGCTGAGAGAGGGAACGAATATTTTGGTAGTACCACCGGCTCATTATCAGGTTTGCGGGTAAACCAGGATCTCGCCAATTGGCCAAACCCGATCGATCAGATCTGCCGCCATGCCAGGCGTTCTCTTCATTCGTGTGCCATCTGGCCCACGGAGTGTGAAGAGCGATCGGGCCGTGAGAAGGTGTCGTACATGACGGCGATAGGGGTCTTTGCTTCCAGCGCTCTCTTTCGCTTTGCAAAACAGGGTGTTTTCCTGGCGAGTTTTTTGTTATAGTGCCTCAGGATCAATTTCGCTCTTTCTATGGAGACCTTTGAAAGACGTCTTGATCTTCTTGCTCACCTTACAATAATGCTATGATCGCCTCGATAAGCGTCGGGGTTTCCGAAAATAATGTCACGTTCGACGTTAACGACCTTACCGTTTTGTCGTACCTTATGGACAGTCGCCTGTTTGAATTCTGGATCTATTACACGCTTTGGATCTTTGGAACGGCCCCGTTTCCCTGTTTCGGGCTGTTCCTCAAAGCGGCTAAGATTCCCCACCAGGGCTGTCTCATAATGGGGTAGATCATCTATTGCATGTCTTACAGCACAGCAGCAGGGTTTTATGCTTGGGGCTCGCTCAAAAATAACTTCGCAGAGTTGACGCTCAGATTCAGGTCAGATTTGGTTGCCGCGATTGAGTGAAGCCACAGGAATAGTGAACTATTTCGAGGACTTCAGGATTGAGTGGCGACCGAAGATGGCCCGAAGCTGAGATGGGAAAATGTGAAATTATTTTTGCGCGAGCCCTTACCTTAGCGGGTACGGGTCGTTATGTTCCCTTTTCCCCGAATTCCATGGTCCATGCACTTTAAATTCGGACAAAACCGAGAAGAGGAGGGTCGATTACCAAATTGAAAAGGGATTGGAGCCAAGGGCTCAGCCGATCCATCCACAATATGGGTAGATAACATGACAACCTTTATAACTTTAGAATTGTTATGAGAAAGGAGGGAATTATTATGGAAGACTAAGGTGGTGGCCTTCACAGTGGGTGAGCCACCATCAATGACAAGGCCGGTTTTCTGCCAGAAGCTATCCGAAAACGGGGCTCTCTAAAAACGGGGGCTCCCCGAGAAAAGGAGGAAATGCAATGGACGAATTGACACCTACGGCACGTTGGACCATCACACAGCCCTGGCGTGGACTCTTCGGTGTGGCCGTCACAGTGGGCTACGCGTTCTTGATCACGGCCATTTTTGATCTAAAAACGTTTAACGCATTTTTCACACTTCTCATCATGTCCTTCGTGCCCATTCTGGTTATGGTCGGTATGGGTTGGCAGCGCGGCACGTATCCCTCAACCGAGGGGCTGCAGCAACCATGGCGCGGCATGCTGCTGACCGCTTTTGTGGTTCTCATCGGAGTCATTGCCAGTTATTTCATCCTTAATTTCCTGAGTCGCGGTGCTGCACAACCCTTCACAAACGTCTATTCGATAACGGTCGTCATTACAACGTTCTTTCTCGTTATCGCATTTGGGTTATGGCCTTTTAACAAACTGTCGCTCGGCACCAGTGGATGGCTGACATTGCTTTTGGCCTATGTGCTCATGTGGTATCTGCTCAAACTCTTTTTTTGTTTCGATCTATTGTCTTTTCCTACCGGAGAATACATCTCTTCAGTTAAAGCGGTTCCCTTCTATATCAAAGGCGGCCCACTGGCCCCATTTGCCGACATAGCGCCAA
>CAZACO010000544.1:0-3530 GCA_964483185.1 uncultured Desulfobacteraceae bacterium | reverse complement strand
GTAATTTCAGTAGGTTAGGAGAAAAATACCCCCATAACTGGCGAAGTTGGGTTAGTACCTTATTCCTTGGACTTCTGTCACAGAAAACAAGAAAATCTCTTTGTGGCTCTGTATGATAAATCCTTCTTGACTCACACGAAGCCACCAAGAACACAAAGAGACGGGCATTTTTTTGGCGGTTTAAAGAAAAAACCCTTTGTGTGCTTTGTGTCTCTGTGTGATAAATTTTTGGTTGCGGCTATCCGCGTTAGCCCTTATCCGCCGCGCTTCCTCAATCCCCGCTCCACCGTGACAACGAAGTCCTGGACATTGGTGAGAATGGAGCGGGCCGAGAGGGACCCCCGGTTGGCCAACTTGCTCACCGCGAATTCGGACATATCCACGATGTAGAAGAATACCGGCCGCACCCGGTTGTCTCCGGTCACCTGGTAACAAGGCACCATGTTTCCCGTGGCAATGGCGTGAAGTTGTGTGGCAAGGGCAATAACCGTGGTTGCCCGGCCTGCCAGAGCCCGCATCCGGTCCTGTGCCAGGTAGGCGTCAGCCACCACTTCCGGAAGGGGCCCGTCATCCCGAATCGAACCGGCTAATACATAGGGAACCCCTTTTTGAATAAGCGACCTCATGATGCCGGTGTTCACCAGCCCGTCACGGACCCCTTTTTCGATGGAACCGATGGCCCTGATCCGGTTGATGGCATCCAGATGGTGATAGTGGCCGAGAGCAGTGGCTTGTTTGGAATAGATCTCCTGTCCCAGGGCGGTTTCAAAAAGTGCGGCCTCCACATCGTGGACGGCCAAGGCATTTCCAGCCAACATGGCATGCACATACCCTCGTTTCACAAGAGATGCCAAGGCATCCCGGGCATCCCTGTCAAACACGACGGCCGGCCCCAGTACCCAGACAATGAAGCCTTTTTTCCGTTCATAGACGAGGAGGTCATAAAGTTGGTCATAGTCGATGGAAAAGGAGGTCTCCCGTGTGATGCGCGTCCGGAAGGCGAAGGCGTGGGACTCGTCTGTTTCAGTGCCAAAAGGATCGGGGTTTACAAAGATCCCGTCCTCGCCGTCTTCCTCCCTGCCACAGGCCACCCGATCGCCGGGCTTCAGATGCCGGAATTCCCTGACCGCCAATGACCCGTCTCTTTCCCGGGTGACCACGCAATCCATCCGTGTTTCCCTGAGGAGGCGCCATTCTCCTTTCCTGACGTGAAGATACTCCGGATAGATGGATGTGGCGTGATAGTCTTCAGGGGCCACCCCCGCCTGTCTGACGCTTTTGAAGACAACTGCAGGGGCTTCAGAGAAAGGGGGTTGACTGAAATCGGGATGCCTGTATGAAGGGAGTCTGAATGGCATAAAACGGTCCTGTTTATGTGCTTAGGGCTCATCATTGAAAGACCTCATCAAAGGTGTAGGTGCTGAAGGTGGCGTAGCAAGCTTCCAACACCTTGTTAATCAGGTCTTCTCTCGCCAAGGCAAATGAGCCGCTGTCCGGATATCCGATAAAGCTGCAAAAAACCGCTAAAATCATCCTTATAACATTCGCCTTATACCTCAAGGCAGCTAATACTTCAAGACGGATGGCTAAAATTAAAAAACAAGAAGCGTCAGCCTTCCAAGTGCCCTGGAATGAAGGCCGCGAGGCTATTGGACCTCAAAATACTTGACAGATTGAAGGATCACGGCCAATGTAGGCCATTGTTGGGAGAAATGAACTTGTAGCAGGCAGAACACGTGTAGATGAGAAAAATTTTTTACGGCTGGTGGATCGTTTTGGCCACGAGCCTTATTCATATCTGGGGCGCGGGGACCTTCTATTACGCCTTTACGGCCTTCTTCAATCCGATTGTCAATGAGTTGGGGTGGAGTTATGCGGCCACCTCCTTTGCGGCCTCCCTGAGAAGCATAGAAGGCGGCATCGCTTCCCCGCTTGTGGGGTTTGCAACGGACAGGTATGGCGCAAGGCGTCTTCTTGTGCTGGGAAGCATCCTGGGCGGGGTCGGGTTCATCCTCCTGAGCCGGATCCAAACCCTGTGGTCCTTTTACCTCATTTTCATATTCCTGTCCGTGGGCTCCAGCCTCCTCTTCCCTGTCCCCGGGTGGACCGCTGTAGCCAACTGGTTTGTTAAGAAACGCGGAATGGCCTTAGGTACCCTGTCCGCGACCATGGGTATCGCCGGACTGGTTATCTATCTGGTCAACTGGCTCATAGGACTCTATGGATGGCGGCAGACCCTGGTGATCTCGGGGATCGGCATGTGGGCGATCGGGATCCCCGCCGCCTTGATTGTGCGGAACCGCCCGGAGCCATACGGGCTCTTGCCCGACGGTGATGACGGCGTGCCTCTGAAACGGGGTGGATCGGCCGTGACCCCATCCCAGGGGAGTCAAGACGAACAGGAATTCACCGTCCGCGCGGCCCTGAGGACCAGGGCCTTCTGGATTATGGCCTTCGTTGTGACCGTCTCTTCAGGCGCCCTTCACGCGGTCGTTGTGCATGTGATGCCCTATCTGATCAGTATCCATTTCAGCCGGGAAACAGCCGGCCTCACGGCCTCCCTGCTCATCCTTGTAAGTGCCATGGGGAGGTTCATCTTAGGGTGGCTCACCAGCCGGGTGGATACCCGCTATCTCATGGCCCTTGCGCTCCTGCTCCAGGCCCTGGGCCTGCTGGCTCTGGCCAATACCCAAGGTCTGGGTCTGGCAGCCATTTTTGTGGGGCTATTCGGTCCTGGATATGGCGGGGTAATTACCCTCAGGCTTACCATGCAGGCTGAATACTTTGGCCGTAAGGCCTTCGGAGCCATTCAGGGGATCATGATGGCCGTCCTCATCAGTGGAACCATGGCAACCCCCCTGCTGGCAGGCTATTGCTTCGACGTCCATGGGACGTATCGTCCGGCATGGCTGATCATGGCGCTGCTCCTTTTGCTCGTCACGCCCCTCTCTATCCTGGCCAAGCCGCCCAGGAAACAAGTGAGTGAAACGTGATGTGTGATGAGTGAATCATGAACTTCAGCCACTTTAAACTTTTAGGCACATGTAATTCTAAGCACTTTTCTCTCCGAGCCGTAGGCTTTACGAGCCGGAGGCCGGTTTTATCCGGGTTAGGAGAGTCATCATGAAGCACGTTGTCAGTTGTTTTTTCTTTTTTCTTATTACCTTTTCCTGTAGCGCATTTGGAGGCCAGGTGAGTGAAATTGAACTGGTCGACGGGGGGATCATTTTAGGGGAAATCATCTCTCATAGCGATGGGGCTTATCTTGTGAGGTCAAACAGCCTAGGTACCATAAAGATAAATGAATCAAAGATCAGGCTCATTCGTCCAACAACCGGCAGATCCACGGAAAAGGGAATAGTGAGTACTCCGGGCCAGTCTGTATCGCCGGATATACAGAACCTTCAGACGTCCATAATGAATAATAAAGAGGTGATGGGCCTTGTCATGTCCCTTCAGAACGATCCCGAGATGCAGGCCCTTTTAAAAGATCCTGACATCATGGCGGCCGTACAATCGGGTGATATCGC
>CAZACO010000543.1:0-3546 GCA_964483185.1 uncultured Desulfobacteraceae bacterium | reverse complement strand
CCTAAACCTGGGCGCCAATTCTGGGCACTTATTTTTGTGCGAGCCCTTAGTGGACCAAACTTATGGCTTACGCCAACCCTGAACCTTTTTGATTTGCCTGGCAGGGTTGCCTGCAACGAGAGTATAAGGAGGAACATTCTTGGTGACAACCGATCCTGCGGCAATAACGGCGCCTTCCCCCACAGTAATGCCTTTCAATATAATAGCCCGGCACCCGATCCAGACCCTGTCTTCAATGATCACCGGTTCTGTGGTTTCTGTGCCGCTGACAGTACAATGATAATCTCTATCCATAATTACACAGTCCCAGGCGATAATCACTTCGTTTCCAATCGAAACATTTTTGCCAGCATGGATTTCGGTTCTGTCACCTATTGAACAGCGATGGCCTATTTGGATTCTGGCTGGTTCATGTTTTGATCTGCCGAAACAGGAGAGCTTTACGCGAGGCCAAAACGTAGTAAAATCGCCTACGCGTATCGAACCGTGCCTTTGTATCACTTTCATGTGGCCTCTGACACATATCCTTGAGATTTTTTCAAACCTCATAGACAACAGAGTTCCACGCCCATATGCAATAGACTTTTTGAGAAATTCGCTGGTTCCTTGATCTTTCACTCTGTGTAACATTTTAAAATTCTCGCAGGCCTGCAGACCTATATCGATGCCATGCTTATACCTATCCTATGATAGGAGAAAGAGCTGATATATTTTGAGCTTGATGAATTCAGTACCGACTCCCAACATAGAGGTCTTTCCCTCTGAACTTTCGACAAAAAACCGGAACTTTTCATCTGTCAGGAATTTTTGAAAGCTGATTTTAACTCTGTAGGTATGGCAGGGAGAGGAGATCAATATGGTTCTTTCATAACCCCTTTTCTTGATGAGTTTGGAGATGGCTTTTGCCTCTGTGAGTGTACCGAAGAATTTCTCTTTAATGGAGATTACTTCAACGGCTTCTTTGGGAACTCCAAGTTGTTTCAATCTCAAAAGAGACCATTCATCGTTTGTCAAGTTTCTTCCCAACAGATGGCTGTATTGTGTTATTCCAGGTCTGCTGAGGATCAGTATCGTATCAGACACCCCCCTAAGATACAAATCAGCAGCTTTTGCAAACCTGTACTCAAGGCTGTCTTGAGAGCCACCCAGAACATAAATGGCGTCAGCCTTCATCTTGATCGGAAATGGATCTGTATAGATTAAACTACTCTCAATTGAAGGTTTGAGTGTAGCGCCTATGGCGTTTTGAAGCCCGCTCCTTGGCCACATTATAACCAGTACAAGGGCAAGAAGGGCGAACAGCGAGAGGTATAAGATCGGTTTCGCATTTATGGGGTTTGTTGAGTCTATTGAGTTCATTGGGTTAGATCTGAAATTACTGAAGCAATCTTTGTTTTATGTTTTTCTGAGACATAGGGATGGACCGGGAATGTGATGATCTCTTGACTGTATTCCTTGGCTACAGGAAATTCCTGGCCCATAAAATTATGTTTCAGCTCTTTGATACCGTTGATGGTGTCGGGATAAGTCGGCATTATTCCGAGGCCCCTTTGCTCCCCTTGTCTTATGATGGTTTTTCTCAGCGAGGGATTGTCGACTCTTACGGGGAAACGAACGAGATCTGCATCAAGGGAATGGTTGATAGCTGATAGCTCATGAGTTTTGAGATTTTTGATCAGTGTCGACCACAGTTTTGAATGCACATCACGGATCTTTTGGAACTCTCTTGTCTTTTTCTTCCAATTCCTTGTCATGCCGGCCTGAAAGGGGGTCATTCGCCTGATTTTGAAATCGGGGTCATAAATTGTCGCCCCGATCCTGAGAAATGGAAGGGATTTGGGAAGCCAGAAGAGGGATGGGCGCATCAGAAGGCTCAATGATATTGCCTCAGTGATCAATTTGAGCAATTCAACAACATGGTACCCAGGGACATGAGTTAGAAGATCGGATATTTTTCGGGCAATATCATGTCTGTTTGTCAAGATAATGCCTCCCTCTACGGTAGAGAGCGCTTTTCCTCTTCCCAGACTGAAAAAGCTCACATCGCCATAGGTCCCAAGCTTCTTCTTGTTCCATTCCCCTGCCATGGCCTGCGCGGCATCCTCGACAATAACTACTTCAGAGTTGCCAAGCAGGGAGCGGAGACGCTCAATGTCGGAGGGCATACCAAAAAGGTGTACCGGAATTATGCAGAGAAGGGAGTCTTTGAGTTGCTTGGGTTTATTGAGTTGGTTTAGTTTGTTGAGTGTTTTGGGTTGAGTGCTGGGTGGATCGAGGAGTTTGGACAACTGGTTGTAATCAAAGTCGAGTGTTTCAGGATGCATGTCACATAATTCAATTTTGAGACGGGCGCGGACAATGGCTGAAGGCAAGGAATAACACGCATAGGCCGGGATGAGCACCCGGTCTTTGTTTGGATGCAGCATCTTCAGCGCTTCAAGAATAAGCGTTAGGGCGGCCTTTCCGGAAGAGACCAGGAAGCAGTGTCGTACGCCGAAATAATCCTTGAGTTCGGTCTCAAGCCGGAAAAGTTCCTGCTGGCCGTGACACAAGCCCGAGATGCCTGATAGGATATCTCGTAGATAGATCGGCGCAGCCGCAGGGGGGAGGGTTGTTCCTATGCGCATGGGGAGTCTTTTTGGGTTACTTCGCTCACAAGCCGATATGTTTTCTGATCGTTGGCCCTATCAGCCGTGTGAGCGGAACGGGCAGTTTTTGCCAGTATCTAATGAGCGATCCAAATTTGGATTTATCTATTGTTTCCTCATTCATTTGATGACCATTTAGCGAAACATAGTGCCAATGCAATGCGGTTGGTTTTGCGCCCCATTGTTCCTTGAATTTGTATGTGCCTTCGTCTGGGGTAGACCGGCCAAAGTCAAAATGTGTGAGGCCGTTGTTGCAGGCATATTCTAACATGGTCCAGTAGAGGAGCATGTTAGGGCTGAGACTGCTGTAATCTCGTAGTGAAGAGGCCCAGGGGTTTTCCAGCATGTCTCTAAAACCGATGATCAGGCCGCAGGCCATGGGTTGATCGTTCCCGTAAACCACGACGATCTTTGCATCCTCCGGAAATTCTTGAAGCACATGTCGCATCAGTTTGTTGGAGTGTACTGGAGAGCCCAGGTCTCTCATGTTTATAGAGAAGACTCTGTACAGATCTTCAAGTAATTCACTCCTGCCTATTTTGGATAATAACCCCTCTTTCATCGGTTTTCTGATCTGACTTCTCAGCTTGGACCTGAATGACTTCATCAATATTTCGGAAGAAGCGGGAAGATCGAGGAGCATTCGAACTTTGTGGGACTTGGTCACGAAAGGTAAAGAATTTATAGGGTTCATCGGGTTTATTGAGTTTGTTGGGTTGTCAGGTGGTTGTTGCCGGTTGATGTTGTTGAGGCACGAAAGCGGTTGCAGGTGGCGGAGTTCAATGATGTTGGCTTTCAGATTCTTACCAAGCCTTATTGCGTGACACAAGAGGGCCTGTTCGATTTCCTCGTCATCGGCCAGAATGCCGCCAAGGTCAAAAAAAGGCATGGATATGAG
>CAZACO010000542.1:0-3547 GCA_964483185.1 uncultured Desulfobacteraceae bacterium | reverse complement strand
TTGCCATCGGCGGGAAGGTGCTGGCCCCGAATCATCACGATGCCATGTTCAAGGATGCGAGCGTCTATTTTGACGATAAGCTGGTGTTGGATAAGGGTGAATGCAAGATATAAAAGGAGCAAAAAAATCTGACAGGTCTTCTTTATTTTTTCACTTACAAAAACAGCCCAAGCAGCATCATAGGGTAACGGAACGGGCAGCCTTTTTCCATCCAAGCGTCGCGAGATTTAACTTACCTGGTCCTTTACCAGGCTGATGTGGCTCAGAACCCAAGGCCGTAAAGAAGACGGTATAGCCCCAGAGCCAGATCCCGTCCGGCACCCTGCTGCCTGAGCGAGGCGCGAGAGAGGCAGCCCCGACAGGCTTCGCGCAATGATGACGCATCCGTCCCTTCAACCAGGACAGCGCACGCCACGGTGGCGTCCGGGGCGCCCCTAAGTACAGTTTCATTTATGGGAGAACCGGTAGCATCAACGTCAAGCACCCAAATTTGGGCCCCGGTAATCCCGGGCTTCTTTACCACGTCTTCCAGAGCTGTCCCTGCAAGCCAGTCCAACAGCTGAGCGTTGCGTCCGGGAATCGAAGACAAACGAAAGGTTGCGGCATAGCCGCCATGCCCGCGTCCGAGATGATGCCAGACTTTGAAGACGCAGCGGATTGTGTTACGGAATGACGGCATTATTTGCCGTGTCCATGCGCTTGGGTTTTCAAGGACATTTTGGTATTCTGGCGTTTTCAATGTCCTCACGCTCTCGGTTTCGTACCATGCAAAGTACTTTGGGCGGCCCGCGGATGCACGATAGCGGAAACCATTTAGGAATCCGGGAATGTCAACCCGACTTGCAACGTGCTCGTGGGTGTACCATTGGTTAAACTCGGTCTCACCTTCCGGTGTAACATCGGTCCATACTGCGAGAACACCTTTTTCCATTTGCGTCATCCTGTTTTCAATTAAGGGTAAATCGACAAATAGGTCATGCCCACCCCCACCTCGGCCCTACCTGTCCTAATTTCAAAACGTTAACGTGTTATTATTTAAGGTTTGGTTGTCTCCAATATTGTCAAAACGGATCCCCAACAGGGTTCACCAAGAGAATCCGTAAAAACAGAAGCGAAGAAATCATAAGACATCAGGCCTTGACAACAATCACCGGCGATCTTTACAGCAGGCCGGCCTTTTCCAGGGCAGCGCGGATGCGGCTTTGTTCAGCATCGGTAACCGCTTGAAGGGGCGGCCGGACCACAGCATCGCTGATGCGGCCCAGTATTGCCAGGGCCACCTTCATACGGTTGTGCATGTCCAGGAAGGGAGGGGCATAGAACACTCGAACCATCGGGTCGAGCCGGTCGTTTATCGCGCGGGCCTTCTGGATATCCCCCTGCCGGACCGCCTGAAACAGGTCCACCTGCAGATCAGCGGCCACGCTTCCCATCCCCGAGATGGCACCGTCAGCGCCGAGTAAGAAACTGGCCATAAGCGACATGGTGAAACTGGAGAGAATAGCGACAGGACGCCCCGTGTCCCGGATGGCCCGGAGATTCTGTTCAAAGGCGATAATATCATTGCTCCATTCCTTGACCGCCGCCACCTGGGGGATCTCTGTGAGCCTCACAAGGGTTTCAGATGTGTATCCCATACCCTGGGCCGGGGGGTACTGAAAGACGACTATGGGGAGATCCACAGCCTCTGCAATCATGGCAAAATGACGGTACGCCATTTCCGGACGGAGCTGGGCCCCCCACATGAACAGAGAGGGCGGGAAGACGAGCAGGCCGCTGGCCCCCTCATCCCTGGCGTCCTTGGCCAGACCCACCGCTTCGAGGGTGCTGTCCGTATAGATCCCCGCAATCAGGGGAAGGCGGGCGCCCACCTCATCTAGGGCAATAGCCAGGGCCTGCCTCCTCTCAGCCCTTGTTAGGGAGGACACTTCGGCAGCATGACCATTGAGGACAATCCCTGTAACACCCGCGACATCGGCCAGCCAGGTCAGATGCCGGCGGTAGTCCTGTTCATGGATCGACAGGTCCGGTCTGAAAGGGAGCAGGTTGGCGGGAATAATCCCGGAAAAGCGCAAGGATGTAGCCATTAAAACACCTCCTGTATGTTAGGTTGGTCCTGTTTGTCCCCTCAAAGGTTTGGGGCAGGATCGGGTATAAAACTCACAGGGACTCTATTACATCGGCACCGATTTTTCAAGGATTTACAATCCGAAACGAAGCACTCAGGGCAGCTGTCATAGAATTTGCCTATGAAAAGATGCCCGCAGAAGAGGCATTTCATCCTTTTCTTGTCTCTTCCGGTGATCTCATCCTGGACATCGTCGCCCACCCCCCTTCTTTTTCTTTACAAAATAGCTGCAATTTTGTTTTGTTGTCTGCTATATAACTACCACGAAGCACCATACTGTTGTTAAATTGGGGGTATTTTGATGTTGAAAGAACTGAAACGACTTTTTTATGCAAAGAATATCGCGATCATTGGTGCCACTTCCAAGAGAGATTGGGACTGGTCAAATGGCAATTCCTGGATCGCCGGATCGTTTAAGATGGGATTTCAGGGGGCGATTTATCCTGTTCACCCCAAAGCAAGAACTATCTTGGGTTTGAAGGCCTATCCGAGTATCCTGGATATCCCAGATGAAATTGACTTTGCTGTTTTCACCGTCCCTCTAGCGGTTGTGCCTCAGGTAATGGATCAATGCGTCAAGAAAGGCGTAAGATTTGTTCATCTCCTTACAGCCGGTTTTAGCGAAACAGGCTCGGGTGACAATGCAGACGTTGAGAAGAGCCTTATTGAAACAGCCAGGAAAGGTGGTGTCAGGGTGATCGGGCCGAATTGCATGGGGGTGTACTGCCCTGAAGGGGGGCTCTCGTGGTCAAATGAGTTTCCTGCTCAGTCGGGGCCAACAGGGCTTTTCTCACAGAGTGGTCAGTTGGCCTATCAGATTGTCGTCCGTGGAGCAGATCATGGGCTCCTTTATAGTAAGGTAGTCAGCTTTGGGAATGCAAGCGATCTGCAGGCCCATGATTTTCTCAGCTATCTTGCCCAGGACGATAAGACAGAAATCATCGGCGCATACTTGGAAGGATTGAAGGATGGGAGATCATTCTTTGAGACGGCAAAAGAGGCCACTTTAAAAAAGCCGTTAGTCCTCTGGAAAGGCGGGCAGACCCAAGGGGGTTCCAGGGCCACCCTATCCCACACCGCTGCGCTTTCAGGGGCACAATACATCTGGGATGCCATGTGCAGTCAGACAGGCATCATAAGGGTCCATTCAATGGATGAAATGGTATTTACGATCAAGGCCCTGCAGGCTCTGCAAAAACCCAAAGGAAAGAACGTGGCGATCTTGGGAGGCGCGGGTGGCGGGTCGGTCACCATGACCGACTTCGCTGAAAAAGAGGGCCTCAAGGTACCTCCTCTCATGGACGAGACCATACGCCGAATGGGGGAATTCGTTCCGATCGAAGGGAACAGCACCCGGAATCCACTCGATATTGTGCCCGCAATTATGCCAACACGGTCGAATGAAGGAAACCTGCTTCG
>CAZACO010000541.1:0-3557 GCA_964483185.1 uncultured Desulfobacteraceae bacterium | reverse complement strand
TTGTCGGTTAAAATCTTGGCAATGGATGGGGTGGTGTAGTCGATCTGCGAGTTGTACCCCGGATAGCCGGTGGCCATCTCTGAAATGATGCCGGTGCCGATCTGGTGAATATTGTAGCCGGTCAACAGCGAGCCCCGAGTGGGGGAACAAACCGCAGCCACGGACATATGCGTATACCGGATGCCTTCATCGCCGATTCGGTCGAACGTGGGGGTGCGCATGACGCCCCCATAAGATGTCGCATTCGAATAACCGGCATCATCGAGCATGATGACCAGTACATTGGGTGCCCCATCAGGCGCTTTGGGCTGGCCGATAAAATAGGGTTTCGAGTCCGCCAGGGTTTTCCCCTGGACCCCTTTCCATTCCTTTTTCGGATAGGGGATGGCGTTGCCGCCGCCGCTCTTTTGCGCGGCTGCTACCTGACTGCCGAACACAAAAGTCAAAATACTTAAAAACAAAATGACGATCTTTAATGATTTCAACATTGCCTCCTTTATTAAGTTACCAGCTCAACTTTCGGGTTTCAAAACCAATTTGTTCTTTGACAAGCCAACACACCTTAAAGCGATAGCCATGATGGCATCAAAGAAGGCTGACGCCGTTTTTTCACAGAAGCTGCCGATGTTCTTAATCTGGTCAACCGCCAGCGATAAAACCCTGTAAAGGGCCTCGATGAATGAAATATCATCAATTTCATTACAGCAGTGGTAAAACAGGTCCCCAAATGTTCGATGATCAGATTCGAGCCGGCATTGGTAAACCAGGAACATATACCGCATAAACACAATGGACGTGTGGGCAACCAGAGCATCGAAGTCTCGTGACTGGATTTCTTTAGCCAGCTTTAGATGCTGTTTGGCCATTTTGAAGAACACCTCAATATCCCAACGCTTTCCGTAATGTTCCGGCAAATGAATTTTTCGACTGCAGGTGCGTTCCCTGTCTTCATTTTCTCCATATCCGGAAGTTTTTTTGTTTAAAATTCCCAGTCATTTAAATAAGTTAATGATTGCCTGTTCCTTTTTCTTTCAGAGCCCCGAGAGATGCGGATATCCGTTGTTTGTATAAATACGGAATGCCTTCGCTTTCCAACGCCTTCCGGTAGATGGTTTCTGCCTCAGCCGCTTTATTGTGCTTCTCATAGATCCCGCCCAGAAACAGATAGGCTTCGGCATAGGCCGGATATTGTTCGATCAGGTTTTCAAGGGTCTTGATCGCTGCGGCCGAGTCGCCTTGTTGTTCCTGATAGTAGGCGAGCGAAAAAGCATACTTTGGCTCATCGGGCCGCAACGCCGCGGCTTTGCCGCACCATGAGACAGCCTCTGATATTCGATCCCCGGCAGTGATGATACAGAGATTATAAGCCGCCTGCGCCATCTGCGGATCTTCAGAGATGGCCTTCAAAAGATAATCCTCTGCCTCGCGGAAGTCTTTCTGCTCCGCCTTCAGGAGGCCCATATTAAAGAGCGCGGCCGGATTATCCGGTGATACGTTGAGCACTTTCTTCAGTTCCTGCTCGGCCTTATCATTCCGGCCCATTTTGGAATAGGCGATCGAGGCATTGACCATGACCATCACCGCACCGGGTTCACGCATAAGGGCCGATCCATAGAATTCAACCGCCTTTTCGGGTTCACCCCGGTTCAGGTAATAATTGCCCATGTTATAATGGGATGTCCACTGGTCGGGCCGGGCCATGATGAATGCAAGGTACTCCCGGTTGGCTTTTCTGAGTTGCTCAGCATAACTTCTCTGGACGGTTTTCTGCGGGAATTGCAACAGTCCGCCGGCAGCCCGTATGCGAACCAGGCGGAACTCATCGCCAGTTGCTTCGACCAGGGCTTGCAGGCTTTCCGCTGACGGCATCAGACCGAGCGATTCAACTGCCGCTGCCCGGATGAGCGGCGACGAATCCTTTACCGCCGCGAGCAGCGCAGCCAGGTGCTTTTCGTCCCGGGACGGCGGTATGAGCCGGATAAGCGAGGCAGCAAAGACGACATCACGGTCTTTGCGGGTAATGTATTCGAGCATTTCCGGAAGTGTGGACCAATCCCGCCTGCGCGCGGCCTCGATAAGAGATGCCCGCTGGAGAACAGGCTCCTGGTAGTCGCGCTTCCGCCATTTGCGCACGTACTGATCGGCCCAGGCTGCATCCCTGTCCGTGTGGCAGAGGTTACAGGCATTGGGCGATTTAAAAGCTATCGTTGCAGACGGCGCCGGAGGAAGCATGGAATGATCGGACCGGTTCATGCGCGCAAATGAAGTGGTGGGCATATGGCAGGAGATACACCTGTCTGCCGAACCTTCAACAGGATGCCGGGTATGTTCTGTCGGATGGTTCACCTTGTCCGCGTGGCAGGGCATACAGGCATCGTTGAAATTCTCTTTCTTGAACCGGTATCTTCCGCTTGAGGTATGGCAGTGCATACAGTCGAGTTTTCCGGATTGAGCGCAGGGGCTCATCAGCCACGAGGTGTAGGTATAGTTCTCTCCAAGATCGCGGCCGTCAGGATAATAGTCGGGGTTCTCCAGCAGAACGAGGTCAAAGTGGTCAAAAAAACGCTCTTTGGGCTGATATTGCAGGGCGAGCGGAATCGCCTTTGCGTGGCAGGATGAACAGAGATCATTCCGTTCTTCTGTTGTCATGGTCTTTGAACTGATAATTTTCATATCGGT
The DNA here is from genome assembly GCA_964483185.1 of uncultured Desulfobacteraceae bacterium. Taxonomy (GTDB): domain Bacteria; phylum Desulfobacterota; class DSM-4660; order Desulfatiglandales; family Desulfatiglandaceae; genus CAZACO01. The sequence goes on along the minus strand of CAZACO010000541.1, from coordinate 878 downwards.
AAGCGGTTGGCCTTTCGGGGTTTCCCTGGCCACCCGGTTATGCTCACTTCCCGGGCCGTGGCAGGTTTCGCAGTTGATGCCCGGTTCCTCCCATACGGTATGGTAGGTGTCTTCCTCCGGATTATAGTTGGTCGAAAGCTGGCTGACATGGCAACTGTAACACGCTGTATTAAAAGTATAAGGCCAATCCTTCCAGTTAAAAGGCTGTTCAGGCTGCCGCCCCGGGATGTGACGCACACCGCTTGCGGCCGTATCGAGCCATTCTTTTTTGTTCACATCATAGGCAACCGGGAGGGTCTGGAGACGGCCTTTGTCAAGAGGTGTCAGAAAATAGTAAACATTCTTTCCCCCCAGGACATGTTCGATGCCGTATTCTTTCACGCCTTCCGGCCCTTTTTCTATCACAAGGCCCCTGTTGATATCGGCTCGATAAGTATATTTTCCGATGGTGATCTCTTGTTGCTGGGAAGTAAGCTGCGTACCGGCAAATTCTGTTGTATAGGGCTGCATGGCAAGCCCGTGCCGGGATGCGGACCAGAGATCGTAGAATCTTTGGTGGCACTCCCGGCAACTTATTGAACCCGCGTACTCGCCGGAGAATGAATGATGTGGGTAACTGAAAGCAAATATTACAAAAAAAGCTATGGCAATTGTTTGCCGCATGATATTCATCCTTTTTTTCGGGACCGCCGCATGGCAATCGCCGATGAGACGGCCTCCATGTGGTTGAAGACGGCCTTATAGGTCTCGCAATAGGGGTCTTTCGTGATGAAGTTCCCGAAAACCGTATAGGCCCTTATGGGGCATCCGCCGGCAGGCGCCGCGGCGCCTTGTCGGCCATGAGCCTCGGCGCATCATACTTGTCCGCCGGCCGCAGC
>CAZACO010000540.1:0-3562 GCA_964483185.1 uncultured Desulfobacteraceae bacterium | reverse complement strand
AGGTCGTGGATGTCATTGAAGGCAAAATGGGTCTCTCTTTCCTTGGTCAAGTCCAGAAGTTCGGTGATCAGATTATTCACTCTTGTTGTCTCTTCCAAGGCAATTTTATGAAATTCTCTTCTGAATTCTTCGTCGTCGTATTTTTGAGGCAGCATCTGCAGAAATGTCCCTATGGCGGTCATGGGGTTTTTGATTTCATGTGCCAGTCTTGCTGACAGGTTCCCCAGAAAAGAGAACTTTTCAGTCCTGCTCAACAAGGCATGGGATTTTTTGAGTTCCGTCATCTGTTCATGCAATTTGCTATAAAGCCTTGCGTTTTCTATGGCGATAGCGATCTGGGGCGCAAAGACTTCCATTGTTTTACGGGTTTCTTCAGGGATCTTTTCTCCGTCTGTAGCATCCGTGGCAATTACTCCAATCACCTTTGACCGGGTTATTAAGGGGATTACAAATACCGCGCTGGGATTACCGTGTGCGAGGATGATATTCTCCTTGCTCAGACTCGATCTGACGACCTCGGGCACATATTCGGGCCGGCCCGTGCTGGCAACCCTTGCCAGGATGTTACTGACACGAGAGAGGTGAACAGTGTAGTTTTTGACCGCCTCAGGAATTTTACCGTCAAAGCCATGGGCATACAGGTACTCGAGGATGCTTTCCTCATTGTTTACAAGCATAATCATGGCTCGATTGATCTTACAGACATTTGAGAGGATGTTCATGATGACGGTCAGGAGTTGATCGAGGTCCAATACTGAGAGGATGGCCTTCCCTGTTTCCTGAATGGCCATGAGCTGTCTTATTCTGTAATTCAGTTCAAGATTAAGGCTGTTGACTTCTTCATATTTCCGTTCAATGACCCGTTTGCCTTCCTCCATTTCCCTTATTGTTTCCTTTAATACCGATTTTGAGGTGAAAAACCGCGAAAGGATTTCATACAATCTGTTCCTGTAAGGCCATCTCAGATAATATTCACAATATGATGCGTCCTCAAAGAAACAGCACTTCTCTTCAAGCTCCAATGGCTTGCTCTCCCAGACGAGCGGCATAAAAGTATAAGAGCCTTGATTAAAAAGGCACATGTCTTTGGATAGATCCATCTCAGGATCCCAGTGTAACCTGATAATGGCCTCGTTTCTCTTTATCTCCACCAGCTCGATTCTCTTGCTTCTATTCCATTTGTCATTTATCCTCTGCAAATTTTTTAGCCCCTTTTTTGTTGACCAGAAGGCCTTTATGATGATGCCCTGAGTATAGCCCAACGATATTTTTTCCACTGCATATCTGGCTATATTGTAAGCCGCCAGATCATCCTTGAGAATCAATTTGGCTCTACTTAGAAGTTCGACAATTATTGTGCAGGAGATCCAATTGTTGGGGTCCTGTAAGAAAGCCTCTGGATCAGGAAGGGAGTCTATTTCAGGATCAATATTTGTCAAGAGTGCAGGAAGGGAGGCCTTATCGTATTCCTTGACATATTCTATGATCACTTTTGCGTTTATGCAGCTTGTTTCCTTCTTCATAAGTTCTCAAATGTCCTGACTTGGTTAACATTCCAGCTCCCGGGCGCTCCTCTCTTTTGTCATCCATTTTTTGTATTTCTTTGTTAGCCCAGGCAGTAAGGCCCTGAGAAGGGAAAGGCTTTCTCCTTTTACATCAATAATGTCCTTATTTTTACCCCTAAAACAGGCGTCAGGAATCATTTCATCCTTAAGTGCTCGGGCAGGCAGCCTGAAAAAAGGCATCATATTCATGAGGGTCTTCTGAAGTTTGGGAGTAGTATTGGAAAGGTCAAAGATCTTTCCCATGTAGTTAAGCACGGTTTCAAAGTTCAAGTCCTTAGAAGGGTGCCTGACAATGTTTTCTCCAAAAACACCGAGGTCATCAAAAGCGACACCAGGTGTGGAACAAGCGATATCGTAGAGCTTGGTTCTGGGATATACCCTGCATTCACCGATTTTAAAGAGGTGCCCTCCAGGTCCGCTGTTTCGGGATAATTTTTCTGCAAAGCGGAAGGTCTCTTCGAGATCCCGCTCGGTATCTCCCGGATAGCCGGCAATCATAAAAATCATGATGGGAATTTCATTTTTAATTGCTTCATTGAACAAGGCAACTGTATTGGCGATATAGCGATGAAAATGGGCCTTGTCCTTGACTTTATTCATCCTTTTCAATGTACTGTAACTCGCCGATTCAAATCCAAGCGCGAATGCCCCAAACATCTCTGCGAAGTTGCTGAGGGAAGAAGGGTCCATGACATCGCATCGGGTTTCAAAGTTAAGTTTCATATTATATGATTTGATCAGGGGAAACAATTCAAAGGACTTAAAAAGGGCATCACTGATCAAAAGGGATTGGCTCTTGCTATGTTGTGATAGCTGATTCAGATCTGCCAGAATAATATCAGAAGGAACTTCTTTCCTGCTGGGTCGAATGAACTCTTCCATACAGAAGGCACAGTGATATGGGCAGCCTCGGCTAAAGGCATAGGGGAGGATATCATAGGCCTTGGGGTGCCTTAATAAGCCCAAGTTGAGGAGGGCCTTCTTTTTAAGATCAAAGCGGGGGCCCTTTTCGGTTAGATGAATTTGGCCGTTTCTTTTCCATGCCAGATCCTGAATACTTTCGTCTGCTGGGTTATTGCCCTCCCTTAAAAGTTGGATTATCTTGAGTGCAGGCACTTCCCCTTCACCGATCACTACCACGTCTATCGCTGATGTTCTTGAGAATATCTCCTCATAGTAAATGGTCGGAAAATAGCCTCCTAAAAAGATGAAGATATCGGGATGGTTCGCCTTGATGAGTTCAGATAGATGAATAGCTTCCTCGGCTTGGGCAATAGCTGTACATGAAATACCCACTCCGTTCGGCCTCATTTCAGAGATATTTTGCATGAGTTCCCGGTATATGCTTTGTCTTCCCTCTTGGGTAAGGGCCAGTCCGTAATCCATCGGCATGGAAATAATTTTGATTTCTTCGTCTGGCAAGTTTTGTTTAACAAAGCTTGCTACCTCCAAAATAGGTAGAGGGTAGGCCGGAACATACATGTCTATATTTTTTGAGACGGGTTCTATGAATAGTATCAAGCTTCTAGTCTCTTGTAAAAAGATTCGTTTGCTTGGTAAAAGGCGAAACAAAGAGAAGCAAAGAGAAAGATATATTTTCTCTGAACACCTTGCCCATCGCTGATCATTGGGCCATTCCCAAAGCCGGTTTCAGGGGCAAAGATGGCTTGACAGTCTTGAGGTTTCTGCTCGGGCTATTGACCGTTTCTATGTCAAGATACTTCTTCCATTGATACCACTGCTCCGGGTTTGCGTATATAAACTGCTCCAGCAATCTTAAGACGGCTTCTCCAACCGAAAGGGTTGATCGGAGACCAAGCCTCTTTAATATGTGTTCGTAGTCACACATTATCAGCTTATATCCTTCCAGACTATACCTGTGTATGACACCAAAAACAACCTCGGCCCCAGTCCTTTTCTGGATGATATTGATCGACCTGTCCAAGCCGGTCGTACGTCCTAAGAAAGATGTCTTTTTCCTCTTAGAAGGCTTCCAT
>CAZACO010000539.1:0-3564 GCA_964483185.1 uncultured Desulfobacteraceae bacterium | reverse complement strand
GACGCCTAAGATCTCCCCGATAGCGGGATCTTACGAGCGGCATCCTCGACTTTTGGTCGCACCAACGTTTGGGTAAAGAGAGGGGGGTCACGTCTACGATTGCCCTTTGTTTGAATTCCGGGATATTTCCATCATGTCGCGGCAGGCAAAACGAAACCCGCGATGTGGCCATGTATCTGATTCGATCCCTGCGCTCTGAGCCTCTGATGAAGGTGGGTGCCGGTTTTGGGCTGAATCGGCACAGCTCGGTCAGTCGTACGGTTATGCGCATAAAGGGGAGATTGCAGAAGGATAAACAGTTTGGAAACCGCCAACTCAGCAAGAGTTCTTGCCCCGCATCTGACTTTTTGACAAACAGATATTCTTCTGTTAGATTCATTAAGTACAATTTCTATCAGGAGGTAAAAGCAATGCCCATTGTTAAAACTTCATCCAAAGGGCAGATTGTCATACCCAAAAAAGTCAGAGACGAACTGGGTATCACTCCTGGTAAAAAGATCCTTTTCCGTGTTGTAGACAAACATGCCGAGATCACACCTCTGCCTGACGACCCCATCAAGGCCATGAGGGGGATACTCAAGGGTGGCCCTTCACTCGCCGACGAACTCCTTGAAGAGAGAAAGCGGGACAACACTATCGATGAAAAACATCCTGTTTGATTCATATGCAATCCTGAGCTTCTATCAGGACGAGAAGGGTTCACCTGAGATCATTGCCGATGCGTTGGTGTCACTGATGGAGGAAAAAAAATGGCAAGACCGACAACCATAAGGATACCGGAAGACTTGTTGAATGAGATCGACCAATTTGTCCGGGAGTCGAAGCTGGACCGCTCAGCCTATTTGCGAGAAGTTCTACGGAAAGGATTCTCCCTCGACAAGCAAGACCGGTTGTTGCTCAAATACGTTCGGAAAGAATTGAGTCAAATGGAAGTCTGTAAAGAACTGAAATGGGACCTATGGGAATTCCTGGCCCAACTCAAAGCGAAAAACCTGTACCTGAATGTCGAATTGGAAGATTGGCTAGACGCATCAGAACTCCCATCGCAATGAATTCCCCACCCAGCGGGGTGTGTTGATTCGACCGGGTCGGGCCACCCCAGTTTGTTAGCGTGGCCCGACCCTGCCCGTTCCGCTGCTCAAGTGATTATGTAGTTTTTCTGACAAAAAGCCAACCTCAGTCCAAAGAATTAATATCCATGGGAAAACCTTCCAAATTGTGCCCATCCACCTCCTGGCAGTAAGTCGTTTGATCTGTCAGTGAATCTGCGTGAATCTGCGGGACATCCATTTGTAAGTAACTCACAGAGAGAGCGTATGAGACGGTCATTGGAGAACCCCGCCGCAAGCAACGGGGAATGCGCTCGCTGTGAATTTTCACCCTTAATAAAAACGCCCTTGGGTATACGGACCCAAAGGCGTCTTGTAATGACCAAGGCACGCTTAACCGCCCTTCGACCTTTAAGATGCCGGGCATGGCTTTTTGCCTTAGTTTTATGAAGGTTTGCTTTTTTGGCCTATGTTGGCTCTCCGATGTGTCTAATAGCCAACAAATCAATATAAGTCAACAGATTTCTGTCATTTTTGCAATAACAGATGGGGCAGGGTGCTGAATCACCCGTTCACCCACCAAGCCGCCCCCTATTGCGCTCACGATTTCCTTAGCGTTTGCCCCGAGGATTAACCATGGCCCCCATGGCGATCACGCCCATGACCAAGATGGTCAGCTCTTCGGATATATCACCGCTCTTGCGCCACGGTGTGACGGATTCATGTGTGTGTAGAGGGACATCCCATATTGTTCCTGGAGTCGTTATTGTATTATTTAAGGATTGTCTCCCTCTCCCACGCTTGTCAGGCGATGTCCTCGAGTAGTCTCCTGAAGATATCGGCGTTACTGAGAATCCCAACCAATTGATTTCCATCAACAACCGGCAACCTTCTTACGCCTACCATACGCATCAACTGCTGGCAGTTGTAAATGGACATGCCCGAATTGACGGTGATCACCGGTTTGGTCATTGCGTCCTCCACCAGGTGTGCCGGGCCGCTGATGGTGCTCGACAGAAACGCTTCAATGATATCTCTCCGCGTAATGATCCCGAATGCGTCGCCATCGGCATCAGGTTCAACAATGAGACTCGATACACCTGAATCGCGCATCATTTTTGCGGCCTTGGAAATGGTTGTTGATTTATTAGCCAGTTTAACGTCTGTCTGCATAAGCTCCTGGACTCTCAATTTCTCTATATCCATATCCATATTTCCCCCGGTATCATAGATTACCTTACCATCTTGACAGCCTGTTCTTCCTCGTCCAAAATAAAAGTAACTTTCCCTTTTATATCGTCCTTGACCTTAAAAGCATATCCGCTCACGAATACGGTAGTCCCCGAATAAACAACCCCTTTCACCTTCACTGCCAAGGGTTCGCCATCGGTAACCGACAGCTTTTTTGATAGTGCTTCCCTCTCTTTTACGATCCTGTTTTCCTCAACGACTATCTTGCGTCTGTGTTCCCTGAGCGTCTCAAGTTTGCGTAAAAGTCCACCGGGCATCGTTTTATCTTTACCTAATTTATCGTATTTTGCCAAAGCCATGCCCATTTTTACCTTGCTTTCTCTGTACTCGGCCAACTTTTTTGAAATATCAACGAGTCTTTCCCTGAATTCCGAAGCCACGCCGACACTCACATGAGTTATGATGCCGGCGGGTGAACCAATTTCGTTCATTTCGATAACCTTGCCTGCACTGACGCTACCACCCCTTATACGACCCTTTCCGCTAGTATCGATAATGCGCCCATCGGCCGATACAATACTGCGAACGATATCGTTGCTTATGAGTATGTCGCCGTTCGCATGGACCTGGGCATTTTCAATAAAACGGACCGTGAGATTTCCACCTGCATGGACCTTCCCCTCTCCTGAACCGATAATGCCGCCCTTTATAAAGATATCGGCACCCGCTTCGACGTATGCGCCCTCAATACCTCCGCCGACCCGGATCTCATCTTTGGCTTGCACATGGAACCCCGACCGAATCCAGTCTTTGATATCCAATGCCCCGTCCATTGACAAGTTGCCCGTTGAATAATCGACATCACCGGCCACCTTGAATTGTCTCAAAACCCCCACTTTATTATTATGGCTGAGAACGACGACCCCATTGATTGCCGAAGTTAGGACAAGACCATCGTCCGAGACCTCCACGTTTTCACCAGGGGCAAGGATTTCATCGGTACCTGGCTCAGCAGGAATGATGTCACCGTACACGTTAATTCCTTTTATCCCCTCGGTCGGCGGCACTTTAACTGCCAGGACCTCCCCGGTTTTCACGTTTTGCAGGGTTTGGCGTTCTTTATAGTCGATGGCTCCGGATTTCTGGTCAATGGTCCCTACCATTTTCTCGGTTTGAAACTTGAGCTCGATCCTGGCATTTCTCCCTGGCTCAGGGGCCTTTCCCTCAGCGATAACGGTATGGTGTATCGGCATTCCTCCGGCAACCGCCTCCTTCAATGCCTGCTCAATTGCGTTTTGATGGATACCATGGGTTATACCTAAAT
>CAZACO010000538.1:0-3564 GCA_964483185.1 uncultured Desulfobacteraceae bacterium | reverse complement strand
CGTCAAAGTAATAGGGGCGCATCAGCACAAAACCACCACCATGTATATGAAGATAAACACCTTTTACCTCATCCGGGACAAAGACACGAACAGGGACATCACCGCTCTTGCCCTGAATCACCCTATCTTGGGCTTCTTCAAGTCGCTTGATCGGCCCCAACCAGCTTTTCCCTGACTCCCTCTCATCTCGAACCTCCTGCGGCGCCCTCTTGTTCACGGGCGGCAGATTCGCGAGGAGTTTCTAGATCATCTTGTTAAACTTCGCTGTCTCAGGATCCACAGCCTCAGACCCAAACATCCGTGGATTTGGAAAATTTATTTCTGTCATAGCAGTTCCTCAACGTTGATGATTTCGTATTCTTTCTTAACAGCGCCCCCTCTGGTTATTTGATGAAACGCTTTTGATCTTTCTTTTGTCCTCATCTTTTTAGCATACCCAATTGCCTTTCTAAAAAACCAAACCCTGTGACGGCAGCACCTCTTCTGGACGAGTATCCAGTACCCGGTACCCGGTGACCGGCATCCCTTCTCCCTATTCAAGCATGATCCTGGCATCTCCCACCACACATCTTGTGGCCGAGCAGAAAACCGGATTCAGATCGATCGATGTCACCGCTTCACCCAGATCCATCATCAGGCTCGAGAAGGCGCCAAGGTTTCGGGTCAATTCCTCTAAACTGATCGGTTCGGCCCCCCGGTAGCCCTCAAGCAGCCTGTGGGCCTTGAGGCTGTTGAGCATGGATATGACATCTTCCGGCCCGATCGGCGCCATCCTCAGAGTGGTGTCCTTATAGATCTCCACCCCTGTCCCGCCAATGCCCAGGAGGATGACCGGACCGAACTGGTAATCGATCTTGGATCCGACGATCATCTCCACTCCTGACACCGATTCTTCTACGAGCACGCCCGTAAAACCCTCGATGTCGCTGAAACGGTGAAAGGCCTCGCCCAAGGCGATTTTGTTGTCAATACCGACGGCCACCCCTCCCGCCTCTGTTTTGTGAACCACCTTGGGGGAGACGACCTTGACCACCACCGGGTAGCCGATCCTCTCAGCGAATTCTATGGCCTCGTTCAGACGGTCCGTCCATATGAATTCGGGGACATCCATCCCGGCAAGGGAGAGCAACCGCTTGGCATCAGGCTCTAACACCCAGCCCCACTCCTCTGACTTGGAAAGTATATCCAGAATATCGTGACTCAGCATGGCTGGCACCTCCTTATGGCCTTGGCCATGAATACAGCGCCCTCAATGGCCGGAGACACAGGTGTTCGGTTGAGTTCAAATCCTTCGATCAGCATCCGGTATTTATCCACGTGGGGCACATAGGCCACCAGGGGCTTACCCTCTCTCAGGTAGACGCGGCTCAGCCTGGCGCCTAAGTCCGACGTCGTCCCCGGCGAATAGGGGAGGACAAGCAATAAGATGCAGTCAACCTCATCGGTCCTGCTGAGGCACTCGGCAGCCACCACAAAATCATCGTCCACGGCGCTCCCGGTCAGATCGATCGGATTGCCGACGGTGGCGATCGGCCGTGCCCCGTGGGACAATCCCGATCTGATCTCCTCCTGCACCTTTTCTGAAATGGGGGGCACGGAAAGGCCATGGGAAGCGCATATATCCACTGCCAGGGCACCGTGCCCGCCGCTGCCGGTGATGATCCCCATCTTTCCCCCGATGGCCCTTTTATAACAGCTCAGGGACTCGCAGAAGGAAACGAGTTCAAACTGGCTCCTTGCCTCCACAACACCGTATTGCGAGAGGACCTCCGAGAACACCGCATAATCACCGGCCAAGGAAGCGGTATGGCTGGAGACAGCCCGCCCCCCCTCAGGGCTCCTGCCCGACTTGAGGGCAATGACCGGCTTGCCGCATTGCCTGGCCGCCAATACAAAATCCCTCCCCCCATTTTTCTCAAACCCCTCTAAATAAAAGGCGATAACCTCTGTTTTAGGATGCGCCGATAGATAACCCAGGAGTTCCACCTCATTGATAAGTGCCTTATTGCCGACGCTCACGGCCACAGACAACCCGACCCCCTCATCAGCCAGGTTGATCATCTGGTCCACCAGCACGCCCCCGCTCTGACTGACCAGCGCGATATTGCCGGCCCTCGGATAAACCATCCGTTCGCTGGGGAGGAAAAAGGTGTCAACATGTTCGGGAGAAAAAATGCCCAAGCAGTTGGGCCCTACAAAAGGGAAATCCGCTTCCTTGGCAATGCCCACCATCCGATCCTGCAGGTCCTTTCTGCCACTCTCGGCAAATCCCCCGGAGATGACCACTGCGCCCCCTGCCCCGGCCTCGATACACTCGGTCAAGACCCCGGGGACCAGGTCGGCCCGTACAGCAATAACGGCCAGGTCGATCTTTTCGGGGATATCCGATACACGGTCGAAGATCTCCTTCCGGTGAAGCGACCCTCCCTTAGGGTTCACGGCAAAGACATTTACCGGATAACGGAGATGGTTCTTATTGAAGACGACATTGGCCGGGTGGCGATCATTGCTCAAGGAAACGCCGATGACCGCCATACTCTTTGGCTCAAACAATTTCTGATAGTCCATGAAATCCCCCCGAAAAAAAGTGCCTAAAGTGAGCTAAAGTGCCTAAATTGACTAAAGTTTACCCCTTTCAATGCGGAGCCTATTTAACCGGGATGGTTTAAAGGATGTAAGCGGGATCTTGGACACGTTTCCAATTTCAAGTTTGATGGTCCCGTAAAAAGTATGTTTTCTCGCAAAGACGCCCGCCGGGCCCGCTTCCAGCCCGTAGGCTTCCAGGCCGGAGGGTAGGCCCTATGGGGCCGGAGGCCAAGAACGCAAAGAAAAGATCTTTTAATATTAACAAGTTAACTTTGCGAACTTTGCGCCTTTGCGCGAGATTTTGACTTTTTACGAATGCATCAAGTTTCCAGTTTCATACGGGGGTCATTCTTTACTTATCTCTCTATTTCTTATCCCTATTTCTTCGATGCATATAGAATCTTGCAACAATAATCAAAAGCGGGACGGCAACAAAAAGGATATCATCACCCGACCCCGGCGAAAAATCAGGCATGAAGTAATAGGTAACGCCTCCAAGAAACAGGCTGGTCCTGAGTGCCCTGCCATAACCGATAAATGTAAACACCCTCAAAAAGGTCAGAAAGCAGAGGGTCCAGAAGAAAAAGAGTAATGCATCTCCCACGTACCTGTACGGGGGAGGGATCAGATCGGAAACAGTGCGGAAGGCCTTTTCAAGAGGACTCCCGCTCTTTTTCAGTCTTGTCTTGATCACATCGCCGATCGTCGCCTTTTCGTCAACATAGGTGCCGCCGGGGATCAGAAAATCGAGGGTAAAGGGCGCCCCGTCTTTGTGGAGGGCATCGTTTGCATCCCTGAACGGAAGTTGAATAACATACCTTCCGAGAAAGAACCCCGCCATGCAGATGCACGCCAAACATAAGAGGAGGACAAATTGAAAAATTCCCTTTTTCATGATCGTATCCCTCCTGCTGAGAGCCAAGGCCCGCTGCAGAGACACTATGGATTACGTTTCGAACCGGCAAACCGCGTTACGGA
>CAZACO010000537.1:0-3567 GCA_964483185.1 uncultured Desulfobacteraceae bacterium | reverse complement strand
CCTTTTTTACCTAATTGAACTGAACCAGTGCCCTTCCAGCCCAATGCCATAGATATTGTGGTTCCTTTTTTCTTGACCTACAACTTGATTTTCTCTATAGTCCCTCGCCAAAGAGCAAATTCTCATCAACTCATCCCATCCGGTACCCTGCCACGATTTTGCGCCGCTGGAAAGTCGCTCCCACAGGGATATGTTTTCAAAATGAGTAGGGCTGAAAGTAAAATTGTCTGGTAAAATCATGAACATCGAGTTTCAGCGAAAAATAGACAGGGTCGTAGGCAAAGCCCTTTGCCGCCTGCTTTCCCTGTTTCCTCGAAAGAAGGACAAGGCGGGGATGACGCCGTTATCGCCAAAAATTCTGGTCATACTCCTCTCCGAAATGGGGAGCCTTGTGCTTGCCCACCCCATGTTTACTTATTTGAAAAAAAAGCACCCCGGTGCGGAAATATTTGTAGTGGTATTTAAAAAGAACAGGGAATGCCTGGAAACCCTGAGACTCGTTCCAGAAAGAAACATCCTGACAGTCAATGGGGATTCGCTGACGGCATTCTTGAAGGACAGCATCCGGTTCATATTCCAGATGCGAAAAGAGAAAATCGACGTGGTTATTGATTGTGAACTCTTTTCAAGGATCAGTAGTATTTACGGATTTCTAAGCGGTGCCAGATTGCGCGTGGGGTTTCATCCTCACACCCAGGAGGGTCTTTACAGAGGCGATTTTATCAATCGGCCCGTTCTCTACAACCCCTACCGCCACATATCCCGGCAATTTGTGACTTTGGCGAAGGCATTGGAAAATACCGATGGTTACCCCATGGTGAAACGGAACGTGGATGAGGACGTTTTTTGTATCCCACCTCTGAATCCGAATGCGGATCAACAAGAAGACTTGAAGATCAGGCTGAAAAGCGATTTTCCGGAAACCATTGGAAAAGATATGGTCTTACTTTATCCGGGAGGCGGCCTGCTTCCCATTCGGGCATGGCCTTTGAGCAATTTTTGCAAAATTGCCATGAACCTGGTTACAAAAGGATATGTTGTGGGCATTATCGGAATGAAAGAAGATGCGCCCATGGCGGAAGTCATCTTGTCATGGTGTCAAAGCCAATATTGCATTGATCTCACCGGTTATACCCGAACCATCATGGAGCTGATCACCCTTTTTCATTTTGCATCCCTGCTCATCACTAACGACGGGGGACCTGGGCATTTTGCTTCGTTGACGCCGATTCCATCCATTATTTTCTTTGGCCCGGAGACCCCGGCCCTGTATGGCCCGCTCAATGAAAAGGCAGTAAGTCTTTATGTGCCATTGCCCTGTTCTCCGTGCCTTACCGCCTATAACCACAGGAAATCTCCGTGTGACGGGAACAATGTCTGTCTTAAAGCCATTGGCCCGCAGGAAGTGTTTGACAAGGCCTGCGAGTTGCTGAAAATGGACACAATTTCTCGTACCATCTTATGAACAGACCCTTACATTCCATTCTTTCGGTAATCTCATGGAGTTGGTGCCAGCGTCACCGCTTCTTCAAGTTCGGCATGGTGGGACTCAGCGGTATAGCCATCAATCAGGCGGCCATCTGGATATGTCATGAGTATGTGTTCTCCACCGTCGAGGATCTCTCGCTTCGTCTCAACCTGTCCTTGGCGGTTGGAATCCTGGTGAGCATGACCAACAACTTCCACTGGAACCGCCGGTGGACCTGGAAGGATCGCGAGCGCGCTCAGAAGCTGCCGATTGTGCATCAGTACCTGCAGTACGCCGCCGCCAACTGGGCAGGCATCTTGGCCCAGGTGACCATCACCAATCTGCTGACAGGGTGGATGCCCTATCTGCTGGCCAATCTGTTCGGCATCGGTACGGGATGTGTGGTCAACTTCATTTTAAACGACCAGTGGACCTACCGCCATGTGCGCACCGAGGGCATCGACCCGGAAGCCAGGCAACCGGAGCGCGCGCGGCTGGCGGCGCCGCTGGCTGTCAGTGGGCTCATTCTCGGTTTGTGTACCTATCTGCAGGGCCTTGGCTCTCTGCACATTCTTCGCAACGGCGACGAATTGGTGTACATGCACATCACGCGCGTGACCAGCATGGCCAGGCAGTGGCTGCCCCTGCAGGGCATCCCGGGCATGCGAAACACCAAGCCGCCACTGCTGTTCTGGCAGGGGCTGGTGAGCACGGATTGGGGGAGTCACTGGTCAGTGGTGGCGTTTCGCTGGCCCAGTGTGCTGTGGACCTTCGGTACGGCCCTGCTCTGCGGCCTGCTTGGGTGGCGGCTGTCCGGGCGTGACCTGTTCAAGGGGGCGCTGGCGGCGCTCTTCTATCTGGCCTTCTTCAGCACCTATCGCTACGGGCGGCCCTTTCTTACCAATCCACCTGAAACATTCTGGGTGTTCGCATGCTTCTTCACCATGCTGTGGTGGAAGCCGCGATCCTTCGATTCGCGCTTCGTTTTCCCGACCCTCCTGGGTGTGCTGGCAGGCATGGCGCTGCTTACCAAGAGTTTCGCCCAACTGCTGCCGATCGGCGTGGGGCTATCGTGTTGGCACCTGCATGTGCGCGGGTGGCGCGTGGCCTCATTCGCGCGCCGTTCACTGCCGGGCATCGTCTGGACGGCACTGCTGTCCCTGGGCATGTTCTCGCTGTGGTTCGTGTTCGACCCTGAACCCGCGGCCATCTGGCGCGAGTTCGTGGTGGGGGAGAATGTGGGCAAAATGGCGAGCAGCGGCGGTTCCTGGCTCAAAGGGTTGCTGTGGAGCGGCGACAGCGTCTGGTCCCTTGGCGGCAGCTGGTTTTTCAACGCCGGTCTGCTGGCCTTTCCCTTGTTCGGTTTGATGGTGGAATGCTGGAAGCACCGGCGCACGCTGCTCGATGAGGAAAGGCTGCTGTGGATCTGGGTGTTCGCCATCTTCATCGTGTTCTGCATTCCCAGTCAGCGCAGCGGTCGTTACCTGCTGGAGGGCATGCCTGCGCTGGCGGTGCTGATGGCGACGCGTTGCCATCATGTGGGGCGCTACGCCTTCGTGTTGTCGCTGGGTGGTGCCATCGCGGTGCTGCTGTCCATCGGATGGATCTCGTTGCTGCTGGCGCGCGAGGTGGGCATGCAGGCCTTCCCTTGGTGGCACTTCCCACTGGTGGTTGCTGCTACCGCGTTTGCAGTGACGGCCATCGCACGGCCTCGCTGGATCGCCATTTGCAGCGCAATCGCAGCGCTGGCGGTGTTCCTGTCGCTCTCCAGCTTTCTGTCGGTGTTCGACGGGCCGCTGGGCACCTACAACACCGGCGTCATCAAGGCCACCGCTGATCGCGTGGTGTGGGTACCGGAGAACTTTCGCTCGGTCGCCGAAACGCATCGCTTCCTGCTGCCTCACGCGGTGGTGCGCGGCTATCCAGCCGGGGGAAAAGTGCCCGATGCACCCATTCGTGGGCCCGATGACTTGATGGTGATTCAGCAGCCACTCGATCTGCCTGCCCCTGCGGGCGCCATCGGCAGTCGCATCAATATCACCAGCCGCCACAAAGCCTGGCAGATCTGGGAAATGGCGACCGGCAGCGTTAAGAAGCAC
>CAZACO010000536.1:0-3576 GCA_964483185.1 uncultured Desulfobacteraceae bacterium | reverse complement strand
CGTCAACTCTGCCAAGTTATTTTTGAGCGAGCCCTAACAGTTAATTGAAGGAGGATGCCATGGAGATACTTTATTCGACAGAACTGGCTATACCGATGTATCAGGTAGGATTGCTGTTGCTGCTCAGTTCATTGGCGCTCTTTGCCGGCAGAACAAAGGTGGCATTGATGATCAATTATCTTTTTGTGCTGTACTGGGGCTACTGGCTGAACCGGCCGGCTGTTTTAGGCGATGGCATCCTGCAACTGGATCTCTTTACGGTGTGCTATTTCGGCTTCGGGGTGCTGATCATCGTCCTCGCGCTGATCGGATTTCTAAACGCCCCTGCCAAATAGCTGCTCACACAAAGGCACGTTAAACTTTAAATCTTGTGCAAATCGGAAAACACAAGAAATTTTTTCATTGTCTTTCTTTGCGAGCTTTGCGCCTTTGCGAGAGACCTTCTTGGTTCCGGCCTGTCCGGGTCAGGTATGTTAAACTTTAGGCACTTTTAATGAATCATCAGCAGAAAATATCTGTCGTCATTTTTGATTGTGACGGGGTGATGTTCGACTCCCGCCAGGCCAATATCAATTTTTACAACCACCTCCTTACGCAATATGGGCTCCCGCCCATGACCGATGACAAGGTCGCCTATGTCCACATGAATACGGCGGACAAGTCTGTCCGCCATATTTTTGAGGGGACCCCGTTCACAGAGGAGGCCCAGGCCTACCGGATGCAGATGGACTACACGCCCTTTATAAAGGACATGGTCATTGAACCCGGTCTGAAAAAGCTCCTCAAGAATCTCAGGCGCAGGGTAGGGCTTGCCGTTGCCACCAACCGCAGCAACACCATCGGGGACGTCCTTGAACAGAACGGGCTCAGCGGGTTCTTCGATATGGTCGTATCTTCCCTGGATGTTGAGAACCCCAAACCCCATCCGGAATCGATCTACAAAATCCTCGATTTCTTTGAACTGGGTCCGGATCAGGCCGTCTACATCGGCGATTCTCTCATCGATCTTGAAACAGCTGAGGCCGCGGGGGTCCATTTTGTTGCTTATGGGAACGGGAGTTTGAAGACACCGTTAAAGGCCGGAAGCATGGAGGAGGTGGAGACGATTCTGGCTGAGATCGAAAAAGAGGACACTACTCAAGATAAGATTTGAATTCCTCTTTTATGTATGAACCGGGTGCGGCAAAATTGATGGGCGTATTGGGAAAACCAAAGCTCACAACCCCTATCACCTTACCTTCCCTATCGACCACCGGTCCTCCGCTGTTACCCGGGATCACCGGCGTGGAAAACTGGACCTGGTCCCCTTTGAATTTGAAAGGGGGCCGCCTCAACTTCGCCTCTTTCTTCCAGTCAGCTTCCGGAAACATACGGCTGAAATTCCCTTTTGTAATGGTCTCCTTAAAGGCCAACATGGGATTGCCGATCGCCCAGAGTTCCTCCCCCGGGACAAGGGTGTTGGGGTCTCTGATCTCAAGGTAGGGGGTTGCCCGGTCGATAGCGACCTGGAGAAGCGCCAGATCGTGTTCCCGGCTCCTCTTCAGGATTCGGACACTGTATTCCCTGCTGTCTCCGGGAAGTTCGGCCTTCATGCTGTAGGTGGCGCCGCTGACCACGTGTCTGGCCGTAACGGCCAGCCCCCTGTCATTAATAAAAAACCCTGATGCCCCGCCCTTTTTGTTCTTCAGCCTGAAGGTGCATTGGACCGCGTGTTCAATCGGGGTTCTGGCAACCACCGGGGCGGTTTCTTCCGGGGGAGGGGCTTCCTTGAATTTTCTTTCCTCAATTTCCCCTCCGGCGTCCTCGGATGCGGGCGGGTGGTCGGAGAAATGGATCTTCCCCTCCCTGTCCCGCCAGATATAGGCCTTTCCGGCCAGGGCATCAACCGCGACGGCGAAGGAAATGATCAGAAGGATTATGATGAGGTGTTGATATCTCTTCATCAATAGAACGAGTTACGAGTTACGGGTTTGTTGGGTTAAGGGTTCTACGTTCCGAACATCGAGTATCCAGTCCCGCTTTCAGCGGGATCTACGCTTCGCTTCGACCAGTTTCCAGTTTGGGTTTCAGTGTCCACCTGTGAGGTTTTTCTTTCGTCCTTCGTCCTTCGTCAATCCCAAGCGGTATCCACCCTCTCACGCGCTGTGGGAATTCGATTGTGAGAAGGGGGAGATAAACAGGACCTTGTAGCCTCTTTGTGACAGAAAGGCGGCGATTTCCGATGGGAGGTCCAGCGACGTGACAAGGACAGAATCCCCCTTGCGATCTTGAAAGACGATCCCGGACAGGGTCAGTTTCACATTTCTTGAAACGTCGCCTTTTTTTGCCATAAAGGAATGGGGGCCGGGCTTGAAACGGACATTTAAAAACTCGAGCACCCTGGAAACCATCTCAACAGGCTCTTTTTCATTTGTCAGAGAGAGGACAGAAATTCCGTTATCCTTTAAGAGGGAAATAGTATCCGGGTCCAGGCCGGCCACATCGATAATATGCCGCTTTCCCCTGATCTCCAGATAGAAATCTGCCCGAACCGTAAACCTGAAGTCTTCATTACGTGTTTCATAGGCCGGGATGGTTACCTGGCTGGTGAACGGCTGGCCCGTAAGGTTTAAAACGGCCTTTATCAGTGACGCGGGATCCTCCGCTGTTTGCGGGGCTGACAACGGCTCTGTCCCTCCCGGCCCTTCCGCCGCCGAGGGATATTCGATAACCTCTACCCCGACCACCTTGAGGTAGTTTTTGATGGTGCGGGGGATACCGTGACTCCGGCTGTCCATCAGGTTGATAACGATATAACCCGGCCCCTTCCCTGAGACCGGCTCCGGCGGGGCAACAATCCAGTCCCCGGTGATACTGACCGGGATGCTCCCACCCAATGTCAGGGGTTGGCCCTTTTTGTAGATCTTCGGGTATTTGAAGGCCCTCAGTATCTTATCTAACGCGGATCGTAAATCATCGCCGGACGTGAGCTGCACGACGTGGTAACTCGCCCAGGTCGATTCTATCACCCGGGTCATTTTTTCGGGAAGTGCGCTGTGCATGTCCACGATCACGGTGATCCCCTCGTGGAGACGGATAATCGGGTAGGATTCCGCCTTCAGGTTAATCTGTCCGCTCGACATCGGGATAAAGTGCTCTCCCGAACGAATCCATTCTTCTCCCATCCTGGAGATGACGTTCCCCAGGCCGTCGGTGATAATGATGGTGGCTTCCCTGTCTCTGACACGGGGGACACCGCCCTGGGCAGGAGGCCCTGCTGCTGTCAGCGGCGGGGGTCCCTGTTTCACCTTCACCGGTTCGGGCCTGCGGGAGGGGGGTGGAGGTGGCGGGGAGGCCTCCGGCTCTGGAAGTTTCACCGCTTGAGCAAGGGCCGCTGCCGGCTTCAGGGCGATCCGGTTAGGTGATTTTTCCAGATCCCGAAGGTACGGGGATTTTGGGGCGGTTCCCATAACTTCCGGTGGGTAGTGGGGGAGGTTTATGGTCCGCCCGGCATGGAGTGTGTCCGGGTTTCGGATGGAGGGGTTGCACTCCCTGAAGAGGGGCAGGTACTCCCTGTTAAACTGCCGCGCCGTAAGG
>CAZACO010000535.1:0-3583 GCA_964483185.1 uncultured Desulfobacteraceae bacterium | reverse complement strand
TCGAATCGGTAAGATACTCATTTGTGTACCAGAAGGTGGCGTTGTCCGATGGGTCCACATTCATGGAACTGTAGTCACCCCATCGATTAGAAGATGTCTGCGAGGCGGTGCCGGCGATTAGGAAGAGCCCATCCATTAATGCCATCTTGAGCACCAGAGGTTTCCAATTCAGGAATGAGCAATTTTTCGCAAGGTCAAGGAAAATCCCACCCGGGCGGGACGCGGAGGCGTATCCCGCCGACGGCGGGACACAAGAAACCCCGCAGTTTTATCGGCCTCTGGCGGATTGACGCCGAGATTGCGGCCTCCGGCTCGTAGATTCTACCCTCCGGCCTGGAAGCCTACGGGCTGGAAGGGGGATCGAAGAGAAAAGGGCCATTTATGGATGGAGACTAGCTAACACCTTAGATAGTGGTTGGTGGGCCGTGCGGGAGTCGAACCCACGACCAACGGATTAAAAGTCCGCTGCTCTACCAAACTGAGCTAACGGCCCGATCTGAATTTTTCACTTTAACAACTCCTGGCCTTTCTGTCAAAATCTTTTTTTGCCAGATCAGGCGGCTGTCTTGAAAATATTCTCCCTGATCAGATCGCTCTCTTCCGGGTTGGGGAGATAGGGATAGTTCCACTGCCTGACGTCCGGGAGGCAATTGCCGAACGGACGGTTGCAGGCCACCTTGCCGTCAGGACCTAAGCATCCGGTGGTCACAAAGGGCGTGCCTGAACGGACAATCTCATCGATTCGGTCGGGTGTGAGTCCGAAGTCGATGATCCGGCCTGTCGCGTCAAAACCGATGTCCCTGAAACGTACCAGGCCCTCTTCGATCAGGTAACGGACCAACTGTATTCTCAAATAGGTGGGCCAGGGAGGCTGCGGCATGTGGCCCAGGATGGAGCCCTTTTCAGCAAAGAAGGAGAACAGGTGGTTGACGATCCCCATCTGCCACAGCCGGTCCATCAGCGATGTCATCTCCTTTTCGGTTTCTCCCATCCCGACCATGAGATGTGCGCCCACGTGGCCCGCCCCAAAGACGTCAACCCCGGCCTCGGCAATCTCCCAGTATTTGTTCCACTTATGGGGTCCTGAAACCCCTTTTCCCCTGAATGCATCAAAAAGCTCGGGAGTGGCGAGGTCGATGGCCACCCCGATCTTGTCAGCCCCGCATGCCTTCATGGCTATCAGGTCCGTCGGGTCGAGGATCGTGGGGCTGATGAGGATGGATACGGGGAGCGCCGTCTCATCCCTGAGACGGCGGCTCATCTCGAGGGTGTGGGCCTTGCATTTGCCGTTGGTGATCATGGAGATGCAGGTTCGCGTGACATAGGAAGGGGCCTTATTGATGGCGTCGACGATCTCTTCCATCGGATAGAGGGGCCATTCCACATGAATAAAGCTCTTCTCCTGGTAGGTCCCGGGCCGTTTTCTGGCTAGCCCGCAATAGGCGCAGTTTGCCGCACACCCCTCGGGATAATGGACCAGGAGGTTGACACACCGGTTGACCGCGCCCCGGTACATCCGTCCCCTCATCAAACCGAGGGAGATGGCCGTGGCATGGCTCATCTTGGCATAATCAGGGCTTTGTTGTCTGGACATGTCTGGATACTGGATGCTTGATACGGGTTGCTGGATGCAGGTGTGGGGCCTTTCGCCGGATGCCTTGCGGCCTCACGCCTTGCGCCTTGTTTACAGTCTGACCTGGTTTTCCTTGGCTAACAGGATGGCCTCCGTGAGTGTGGATACGTCTACGCCGTAGATCATATTGTCGTGCCATACGGACGCGATGTTGGTTTCAACACTCTCTCTGCGGGCCGATGTCCATTTGAGGACGTTTTCGATCCGATGGAGATCTTCGCTGGTGGAGAAGAAATCTCCTGTAATGAGAACGTTTTCTATGGAACCGCCCGAGAGAGAGAGGTATATCTCCAGGAGGCCGCCCCGGGTCTTGAGCTGACCAACGCCCATCCTGGCCCTCGGGTGCCTGTGGGAGAATATCCATTCCTCCCGGGTATATCGTTCCTCAATAAACCGGCGTATGGTATCCTGTTCCCATTTATCCGGGCCGTCATCTTTGAAAGCGATGCCGAATTCCGCTTCAAAGGCGGTTTCGATCGCCTCGATCATTTCTGGGACAGAGAGGTTCCGGCCCAGTTCATCCCGAACTGTGGTCATCCGCTGACTGAAGCAGTTATACCCTTTGTCTGCGAGTTTGATGACCGGGGTATTCATAATGTCGGTCATCAGGGCAATATCGAAGTCTACCAGGAGGCTGGTGTGAAACAGGAGGCAGGTGTCTGCCTCGGATGCGGCCGAGAGCCCCGCAATCTTTCTGCCATTTACCTCCAGATCATTCTTGGGCTGAAAATAGGCCTGGATTCCCACATGATCCAGGGCGCGTATGAGGACCCGGCTGAGGGATTCAAATACGCCCCCCACCCCCTTCTTGAGCCCGGGATAGTCCACGTTGATGCCCAGGCCCAGGGCCACGATATCCGGTCCCATGATGACGGTCCCGCCGCCCGTGCTCCTTCGATTGTATTCAATCCCCCGGGCCTTGCACCTCTCGATCCTCAGGGCCGCCTCGATATCCTGGTATTTGCCCACGATAACAGACGGAACAAACGTGTAGAGGTGTAGGATGGGGGGCGAGTCATGGTGCGCAACAGACTGTGGCAGGGTGTCATCTACCGCCAGACCCTCGGCAGTGGAGACAGACCGCTTGAGATTCTTGAATAAACGCCACTCTCGGGACATGACCTTATCCGATATTCGATCGTCCATATTCAATATTCATTCATCACCCCTGCTCGGCCTTGGTCCGTTCCTCCTCTGTCCTGGCGATTTCCTGATCCACAAAGGCCGGCACGGCGTCGCCATGGATCAGGTTCCCCAGTTCGGACTGCAGATCGTCTTCGTCCTCTGCTTCAATCACCAGGATCCACCCTTCCCCATAAGGATCCGAGTTGACCAGGCTGGTGTCCTCTTCCAGTTCTTCGTTGATTTCCGTGATTTCCCCTGAAACAGGGGCCACCAATTTGCCGATCCATTTTCTGGACTGAATTTTGCCGCAGGTCTCCCCCTGGCTTACCTCATCTTCTTCTTCGGGCAGGTCGACAAAGACGATGTCGCCGGCCTCTTTTTGAAACATGTCGGTCATCCCGACCGTCACCTTGGTGCCCTCCACCCTGGCCCAGCTGTGTTCCTCGTGGTAATAAAGCTCATCCGGCATGTTGTATCCCTTGATTTCAGCCATCTTTCGAACCTCCTTTGATGTTGATTTTCATATAGCCGCAAACGGGCTCAAAACAGACAAGAAGCAGAAGGCGCACTCGCCAATATCACCCAGTCATTGAATCGGACCGTCGCCTGTCTATTGGAATCGGGCCTTGACCGCCCGTGCATGGATCGGAAGCCCTTCGGCCTCGGCCAGTGTCACGACCGTGTCTTTCAGGCTGGCAAGCCCTTCCTTGCTCAGATATTGGAAGGTAGGCTTCTTGATGAAGTCGTCCACCGAAAGACCCGAGAACATGCGGGCGCACTGACCGGTGGGGAGGACATGATTGGTGCCGGAGGCATAGTCGCCCA
>CAZACO010000534.1:1539-3584 GCA_964483185.1 uncultured Desulfobacteraceae bacterium | reverse complement strand
TACCTGAAGCGGTCTGAAAGGGCCTCGGTCAGGAGCCTGTTTTCCTTGACAAGCCGGTAATTTTCCAGGGCTTTTTTTACGGTCAGCTTCAACTGCTCATTTTCGAAGGGCTTTTGTATGTAATCGTAGGCGTGTTTTTTCATTGCCTGCACGGCCATCTCAATCGTCCCGAACGCGGTCATCATGATCACCGGAAGGTCCGGCTTTATGTTCTTGCATGCCTCGAGGAGTTCCATCCCATTCATTCCAGGCATTTTCATATCGGTAATCACCATGTCCAGGTCGGCTTCGCGAACCGTGGCAAGGCCTGCCCTTGCGTCACCGGCAGTAACGATTTCATAGCCTTCCGCAGCTAAGAGGGCCTCAAGGACCACCAGATAGTTTTTTTCATCATCTACAATCAGGATCGTTTCCATTGATTTTCCCTGTCTCTCACCTTCTGTCATCCCCTTTGGATTGACGATGGATGATTGTCGATTGTGGATTGACCCTGGACGTTGGACGTTGGACTTGCAACCAATACCCGGTACCCCCCACCCAACTCGTCCACCGGAAACACAGCGTTGTTTGCAAGGCCGGGGCTACTCCACAGGGAGTCTGATCATAACCCTTGTTCCCGGCGGTTCTCCACTCTGGGAATCTTCCACTCTGCTCTCTATCCATATCTTTCCCTTATGACCTTCTATGATATTCCGGACGATGGACAGGCCGAGACCGCTTCCTTTTTCCTTGGCGCTGAAAAAGGGATTGAAGATCTTGCTCAGGTTTTTTTCACGGATCCCGCTGCCGGTGTCTGCAATCTCCAGCAAATACTCCCCGTCTTTCTTTTCGGTCACATGTACCGTGATCAGGCCCCCGTTCGGCATGGACTGAATGGCATTTACAAAGATGTTGAGAAATGACCGGTACAGCTGTTCCGGGTCTGCCCGGAGTTTCAGGGAACGATGGTTCAGGTTGTTTCGAAGGGAAATCCCCTTTTTGTCAAGTTCCGGCTCCAGGAACAGAAAGGTCTTCTCCAGGATTTCATTGAGATCGCAGTCCTGAAAGTTGGGCGTCATGGGCCGGGCAAAGTCCAGAAACTCGGTGACAATGTTATTCAGCCTCCCTGATTCCTCGATAATGAGTCCCGTCAGCCTGGTGCGGGATTCGTCGGCACCGGGCATGGACCCTAGCAGTTCCGCGGTGCTCCTGATAATTCCCAGAGGATTTCTGATCTCGTGGGAAACACCCGCAACCATTTCACCTAAGGCAGCCAGGCGCTCGGCATGGTTCAGTTGGGCCTCAAGTTCTCTCTGCTCCCTGGCCCGGTCGTCTATGATCCTCTCAGCCTTTCGGACGATCAGGAGGAGGGCCACGAATATCATGCCCATGATGAGGATGGACAGCCCGAATGTAAGATACTGAAATCGGATAAGCGACTTGTATTCCTGGGTAAGATCCTGGATCAGCTCAAAGACGCCCAGGACGTATCCGGTGTCCCCGAGGAACGGGCCTATCCCTGTGAAGGGGATATAGGTCCTCAATCTTTTCTTGCCCCCCATCTTCTCTATGCCCAGACCCCACAGCTTATCCCCTCCGGATATGAGCCGGGAGGAATTTTCCCCCTTGACCGCCTTTTTGTACCCTAAGCTCTCCCTTACTTTTTTTCCCAAGAGATCGGGGTTTGTACTGTAGGCAATCACCCCGTTGTTGATGTCATAAATATTGACCAGGTCTATCTTGAAACTGTGGGTCGTGTTTCTTACGATACGATCCATCAACTCATACTGAAATTTCTCCCTCAGCCTGATTTTTCCAAACTGACTGGTGATTGGAAGCACAAAATTCTGAAATACCTGGTGGTTCAGGTTCTCACCTAAGAGCAGGGCATAATTTTCATAACTCTTCGTCAGGATGTCTTTTGCCTGCTGGGAGATGACCATGGAAAAGGGAAAGCTGAAGATAATCAAGACAATGAAGCTTGCATAGGCAAAGAACTTGACAAGCCGGAACTGCCTTCCATTTTTCTCTGTATGTTTCTGCGGCGGTGTCATGGATTGAGGGGG
>CAZACO010000534.1:0-1439 GCA_964483185.1 uncultured Desulfobacteraceae bacterium | reverse complement strand
TCTGAACGCTTACCACTGATTAAACGGTTGACAATATTTGTATCTTTGTATCTTATTCTTTAAGGTGGGTTGGAGTCAATAGGTTAGCAGGGAGCGCAGCAAATCTTATTATGGTTGATGACCCGTAGTCCTCCACGAGTTCATCGGTGAACCGTGAACCTCTGAACGTATGACATGAAAGGCGATGACTTGAAAAACCTTCCGTTTATGGTGTATGCTGACACCGATGGCCGTATCTATGAACACCCCCATCTCAGGATGTTAGGCTTTTCGGGATCCGTGCCGCAGGTGATTGAAGAGGATGACCTGTCTCCGATGCCGGCCTACACCAAGCTCTTTTACATCCCCGATTCCCCACCGGTCGGTCTCGATCCCGATACGGGAAAAGCCGAGATCCTGCCAGAGACAGAGGTGGATGGGGTCGTGTCCAGATGCTTTGCCGTGGCCGCTTTTCTTGAGCCGGGATGGGTTCGATGTCATCTTCCGGCGGCCGATTACAGCGCCAAATCATACAGCCTTCCATCCTGGGCCTACGGGGCGGTGGGATTCAGGGACGACGGGTACTGGGTGTCAGGGTTCCGGATTGAATACAACCATAAGTGGGATCCCCAAAACTACGACGACAGGGAACTGATCCCTGCCATTCGTCGGTTCCAGCGGCGAAACCCGGGAGGGCCCCTTGTCAGGCACCTGATCCACTGCGCCACGGAAAACCACTGTTTTGCGGCAAAAAATCTCTTTCTCGGAAGATGGGAGGCCCCTCTGCCGGTCAGTCGTAGATGTAACGCTGCCTGCCTCGGGTGCCTTTCGCTGCAACCCGAGGCTTCATTCGAGGCCTCCCATGAACGGATCTCCTTTACCCCTTCAAAAGAGGAAATTGTCCTGCTGGCGGTTACGCATTTAAACCATGCCCCGGAACCGATTGTGAGTTTCGGCCAGGGCTGCGAGGGGGAGCCTCTGACAGAGTACCGGCTCATTTCAGAGAGCATCAGGGAGATCAGGAGGCAGACGGGGCGAGGCACGATCAATCTGAATACCAACGGGAGCCGGCCTGACCGGATCCGCGAGATTGCCGAAAGCGGTCTGGACTCTATTCGGATCAGCATGAACAGCGCGCGGCCCGAGTTATATCATGCCTATTACCGGCCGAGGAAATACGGTTTTAAAGATGTGGTGGACGCCATTGCCCTGTCCAAAGACCTGGGGCTTTATACCATGATCAACTATCTGGTCTTTCCCGGGATCACCGACCAGGAGGCGGAGATCAAGGCGTTGAGAGATCTTGTTGCCAAGACCCACGTCAACTTCCTCCATCTGAAAAACCTCTGCATCGATCCGGCCCTCTATTTGGAAAAGATGCCCGGGTCCCGGCCCCGGGGGCCGGGCATCGGGATGAGGCGGATGGTCGGGATCCTGAGGGAGGAATTCCCGGACCTGGA
>CAZACO010000533.1:0-3587 GCA_964483185.1 uncultured Desulfobacteraceae bacterium | reverse complement strand
CCAAACATCTGTTTTATCCCGGAATGCGTTAATGGATTGTCTTCAAGCTGTTTAAATATATCCTTGATTCGGTCTTTGGATCATTTGGGAAGGCGTTTGAGGTAGTTTGCTGCGTGTAGGAAGGGGGACGGCCATGAAAATATGCGTTTCTTTTTGATTGTCGTCAGCTCCGGTCCCAGCCCATTACGAAAAAGTGGCAGGTCCGCTACACCTTGACAATCTATCCTCCTTACGATATCCTTCTTTTGTAAGGAGATTTATAGAAGGAGGGATGAACCATGCAATCGGTCGTTACTTCAAAATATCAGACAACTATTCCGAAGAATATCAGGTTGCAGCTCAAACTTTCGGTCAGCGATACCCTGGAATGGAAAGTGGAAGACGGCAAGGCGATCGTATTGCCGGTTCATAGGAAATTTCTTGAGTACAGAAACGCCGTCAAGGTCGGCAAGGGCGACATTGCAGAAGATATCGATCTCGCCAGGAAGGAGCGGGCCGAAAAGTACAGATGAAGAAACTGGTTATCGATACAAATGCACTGATTTCTTTTGTCACGGACCGAAACCCTGACCAGCAGGGCAGGATTGCGGCTGTTCTCGAGGACGCCGCAAAACTCAAGGCAGCCATCCTTTGCCCGCAAAATGTATTGACCGAGTTTGTGTATGTTCTCGAAAAGATATATCACCATCCGAAACCTCAGATCCGTGCCATGATTGCTGATTTGGTTGCCTTGCCGGGCGTTCAAATGATCCACGCGCTGGACTTTGAAACCCTCCTGAAACTCTGGCCCGATCAGATTCCCGATTTTGGGGATGCTATCGTGGCGGTTGTATGCAAATCAGAAAAGGACGCGACGGTAGCTACTTTTGACAGAAAACTTATTCGATCCCTGCACGCCGTTGGATTGAGCACGGTCCCTTGGTAATCCGGACGCAAAGCCCCGGTTTCTATGTGATAGCGGCATGGGGATGAAAATTTGCAGTTCTTTTATTGCCCAGTTGTGCTGTTGAGGTATTGACGGCAGTGGGTTAGATCATGACAACGGATTGAAATGATTTGAGAAGGGATGAGAACTGAGGACAAAATTGGGCTCGCGAACGTTTTACCGCCACCCGGTATGACCAGCCGCCGATGTACGAACACCCCCTCCATCACCCCCCGGCAGGCCAGACCATCATGCATGCCCATATTCACTTGTTTCCAAGACGGGATGGTGATACCCCGAATCCGAGAGGGGGTGTACGCGGAGTGAACCCTGGTAAAATGAGCTATTGAGGGATGAATACGTAGGCTTACGAAGGTGAGGGGGTCTTTGTTTGACTCATGTTTTGCGATGCTCAAAGATGAAATATGTCCAAGCCGCTGAGAATGGAATATCCGGATGCATGGTATCATTTACTCAATACTGTTCATTTAATGAATAGAATGAGTAGGGGGAAATCGAGGAGAAAGGTTTAATATGAAAAGTATTATATTGTGTGTGTCGATTTTGGTTTTGGCCGCGGGGGTTGCATCCTGTTCGAGTAGCAACGCCTCGGAAACAACTGTAAAAAAAGTTATATTCACACCCGATGCCCCCAAACCGGTAGGGCCTTACAGCCAGGGGATCCTCCTTGGCGCCACCCTATATTGTGCCGGTCAGATAGGCGTCGACCCCAATACGGGAGAATTGGTTGAAGGGGGGATTGAGGCGGAGACAGATCAGGTGATCAGAAATCTGGGGGCGATACTGCGGGCGGCGAATATGGACTATGAAGACGTGGTTATGGCTACCATATTTCTGAAGGATTTAGATGAGTACTCAACAGTGAACCAGGTTTACGCCAGATATTTTGATATCGCTCCACCGGCCAGACAGGCGGTGGAAGCTGGTCGCATCCCTAGAGATGCCAATATCGAAATTTCAGTTGTTGCCATGAAGTAGGGACAACGTTGTTCCTTTGTTGACAAGTAGGTACAAAATGGGATTCGGGCAAGTTGGACGGGGATGAAATTATGCGTTTATACTGATTTCAGAAGGGGGGTAAAAGGATGGGGTCTTTGCTTGGCTCTTAATTGAAGGCCGAAGAGGGTATCGCCATGGACTGGGGGTACATCCTCCGGTGATTGAAGAACCCTGCAGAGGGCCTGTGGAAAAGCGAAAAATCAGCGTTGAATTTTGAGGCCAGCCCCCGATTTCGACCGGAGTTTGACGTGACCCGGCACGAGCCTCACTTTCCGTGGTGCTGCCAGCCAGATAGCGACACAGGCTATGGCGTACCATACCATGGCCACCCTGAAGGCGATCTCGTAGTCATGGGTGAGTTCAAAGAGCCATCCACCCAGCCATGGGCCTATGGCACCTCCTGCGGCAAAACTGAACCAAACAAAACCTATGGTAGCCCCTACCCTCGGCCCTTGAAAGATGTCCGTGGTCGTGGCAGTTATGAGAGGCCCGCTCATCCCCAGACCAAAACCAAAGGCTATGGAATAAAAATAAAGCATCCATGGATGGGAGGTGTCCTTGAGGATTGTCAGGACAAATATACCTGAGATGCCGATGACCGTGCCAATGGTCATTGTGAGCTCACGGCCGATCCGGTCGGAAATAAAGGCGGACAGTGAGCCAAAGGCGAAAAAAATGCCGAACAGGGACAGGACCGAAGATGCATAGATCTTTGAGTAGCCCAGATCCGTTGCGAAAGCCACATGATGAGCCACCATAATGTGTTGCATGATCCCCCATATGGAGAATGTAGTCAGGCATAGAAGCCAGAAGCGGGCCGTTCTCATTGCCTTGGGTAAGGTCCAATCCGTAGCTGCCCAATCAGTATCCACAATGTGGCTTTCCCCGCTTCCCGTGGTTTTGGGGTTTCCCGGACTCTTCGAAGCACCGTCGGACAGGAGGCCTTTGTCCCGGGGATGATATCTGACTATGAGCAGTATGAGGGGGAGCAGAAGGGCGGCAACGACGGCGGCCTCTACCTTAAAAGCGTGTCGCCAGCCCCCGCTCTTGACCAGGAAGGCTATGGCGGGATACCAGGCAAAAGCGGCGCCCGCACCGAAGAAGAGGAGTGAGAAGGCCAGGCCTCTCTTTCTTTCGAACCAATTTCTCAACACGGTGGTAAAGGGCACGGCACCGATGAGGCAGAGGCCCGCACCGGAGAGCACCCCAAAGCTCAGATAGAAATGCCAGGGCGTGTTTCCCCGGCTTGACAGGGCCAGGCCCAGGGAGAGAAGAACGATTCCCAGTGCCATTGTCTTGCGCGGGCCGATTCTGTCCACCATATTACCGGCCAGTGGGGAAACGAAACCATAGGCCAGCAAGTGGACGGATAGCATGATCGCCGTTGTGTCTCTGGGCCAGTGGAACTCATCGAGCAAGGAAGGGAAAATGACCGAGAAGGAATATCGGGCACCGTAGCCCATGGCATAAGCAATTATGCCCGTAGCGACTATGAACCATCCATAAAAGATGAACGGATGCCTTTTCATCCCATGATTACCCCAATCTTGAATCATATGTGTAAGGATATCTGAAAAGCCGTATCGGATGTGAGCATTACCGGTTTGTTAATGATGAACCGATGGTTCACCGATCGGTCATG
>CAZACO010000532.1:0-3592 GCA_964483185.1 uncultured Desulfobacteraceae bacterium | reverse complement strand
TGGACGAAAGCGGGCTCTTCATGCTAACCTGACTGATGGATAAGCCCCCAAACGACTCCCATATGCACTGATAGCATTGTACAGTTAGATACAACAGTTGTTGTTCTCTTACATTCCGTCATGAAACAGAGATGGTAAGCGTTCACAGGTTCAGGATCCCTGAACGGTTACCAGAAATGCTCATATTTAATCCTCTCGAGGCCAGAACCCGCTGTTTCCCAACTCTGAGAATCTGCCTGTCAAAACTCCGACAACAGAAGACATTCGTTGACGGAAAAAATGTTGGACGGGAAACTAAAGGCCATGGTGATGGATTGGCAAGGCCTGGCCGGATGTTCATATTCAAAGGCCCCATATCTTGAGGTTTAAGCCTCGACAATTAACGCACCTCTGAGGACCCACAAAAACAAGCCACCTCCTCCGGGGGTGGTAATTTGACACGTTTTTATGAGAAAGACCTGCTGGCACGGTATGTGCAGAAAAAAATTCGGCATCTGACTTTTTTCGAACTCATTAAGCATGATGCTCTCGTAAAAAGCTGACTTCAGGAGCAATCACTCCACCTATCGGAAACGAAGTCATGCTCAAGCAGAATTTCTGGATTCATACGAGCGATGTCGTTGGAAGAATCTTTCTGGTTAGATTCTTACACGTTCACTGTGAGAGTTTATCTCTCAGAAGTGCTGTAACCCCTTTTGGATACATATATTTCCCGTGAAACTGGAAAATAGAAATTAGAAATTAGAGGGAGAGGGATTTGATGCATCCGATCCAATTTCCAATTTCAAATTTCAAATATCTTTGGCTGGCTTTAAGTGATTTGAATGTTATATCTACCACAGAGAAAAAGACCGTTTTTGACAAAAAGGCCTCAATGTGCCCTCCGCACGCTCTGTGGTAAAACTCATAAAATAACTATTGGTTATAGGGTGTGGGAGATAATCTCTCAGATTTGATTTGTAAAAAATCTAAGGGCCTAATTGACGTCAATAAATTGGCGATAATTGCGCTTTAGCCGGGACCTCTTCCGGACGAATTAAAGCAATGGCAACGAAGCCTCCGGGGGGGAGGGGAGCATGCAATATGTGGGGAGAAATGAGGGGACCATATGAACATTAGGGGCAAGTCGATGACAACGGCGGTGTTTTTTCTTGTCCTGTTGGCAGGGATATGTCGGACAGAAGCCGGAAATGCCTTTGAACCGTGGGAGGGAAAAGCAACGACATCGCTGAATGTCAGGGACTCTCCCTCACCTGGCAGCCAAGTCACAGCCTGGCTCAAGAAGGGACAAAAAGTTATAGTAAAAGATGTTATAATAATCGAAAATGAGAAAAACTGGTACAAAGTTGTTTTTAAGGGAAAAAGCTATGGCGAGGGAAAGGGGGAAGGCTTTGGCGAGGGATGGGTACATGGGGGATATATACGGAGGCTTTCCGCAGAAAAGGCCGAAGGGTCATCTGCCTTGGCAAAGGTGAGGGCGGAGATTGCGTTAGAGACGTCAAAAGCCGAGACTCTCTTAGACGGATCGGCACGTAAAGACCATTTGCCGCGTGGAATAGCGAATGAGATGACCCCATCTCCTCCATCGGAAACAATCCTCGTATTGAGGGAAAAGGCGCGTATGGACCCTCAGACGAGCCCTCTGAGTGAAAAGAAAAATGCGACCCCATCGCCTCCATCGAAAACACCCTCCCTATTGAGGGAAGAGGCGCGTATGGGCCCTCAGACGAGCCCTCTTGGTGGCAACAAAGAAGTGGCGCTATCTCCACCGGCAACAGGCACTGTGATTAAAGAACAGGCTGATCTTTCTTCTCGTACGACCGGTCCCGTTGTTGGGGAATCAGTAAAGCAAAAACCACCGGTATTAAACGATAGCCGAGACCTGAATGACACGAAGGCACCCAAAACGTTGGCCGAACTTGCACTCAGACTTGTTTCGGTAACCTTCTCTTGCCTTGCTATTCTGCTTTCTTATAAAGCAATAAAATTAGCGAAAATTAGCTATAACGCCGCAATGCAACTTCAGCACGATCTTCAAATTTGGCATCAGAGGGAGAATAAAGAAGTGGGCTAAATCGAGTCTCGCTGTTGAGTCATGGTGGGTAATATCAAAGCGTTACTATCAATCTCGAAACATGACTAGCGAGGTCTAAAAATATGGACGGGCTTTATGAAAACCCTAATTGTTGATGATGATCGCAATAGCAGGAAATTACTTCAGGAAATATTGGCCGATTTTGGAGCATGTAAGGAGACCAATAGTGGAAATGCAGCCATAAAGGCAGTTAAAAAGGCCTTGAACGACGGAGAGCCTTTTGAACTAATAACCCTCGATATTGTTTTACCTGATATGGATGGAACAGAAGTCTTGTTTGAAATCAGAAGCATGGAAGAGGAATGGGGACTGGGAGAGGAAAAAAGGGCCGTCACAATGATGGTAACAGACATTTCGAATAAGAATGCTATCACCACCGCCTTTTCTGCGGGGTGTGACGAATATGTAGTTAAGCCGTTTACCAACAAAACAATCAGCAACCGAATTGAGAAATATAAACTAAAGGACCGGGTTTATGGGGCCAAGACGACTGAGAAAAGAACCGTAAATCCCATCGAAATCATTATTGACAGATTCAACCGTGGAAAGATTGAGCTCCCCTCTCTTCCACAAATAAGTATTCAATTGAATGAAATGGCCAAAAAAGGCCTTGATTTCAAAGAGATTGCAGATCTCCTCAGGCAGGATATATCGATCACCTCCGAGATAATAAAAATGTCTAATTCAGCATATT
Organism: uncultured Desulfobacteraceae bacterium; assembly: GCA_964483185.1. Lineage (GTDB taxonomy): Bacteria > Desulfobacterota > DSM-4660 > Desulfatiglandales > Desulfatiglandaceae > CAZACO01. The sequence continues at coordinate 803 of CAZACO010000532.1, read as the reverse complement.
ATGGTGCTGTCACAAAAACCAAGACCGTGGAGCAGGCGATTTCTCGTTTAGGGCTTGTCGTGACAAAGCAATATGTCGATGCCATATCCAGCCGAAGCTTCTTTGCCACTGCCAATAATAAATACGCCGACGTTGCGGAAGAATTGTGGAAACATTCACTCTCTTGTGCTGTAACCTCGGAAGTTGTTACCAGATTTCTCAAACTGGACCTGGAAGTCGATGCTTTCACCATAGGGCTCTTGCATGATATTGGAAAAGTGGTCCTTTTGCAGATTAGTGCAGAGTTAGAAGCACGGGGGAAACTTGGAGGAGAGGTCGATCAGGTGGAATTGCTTGAATCTATTGACCTATTTCACAACAGAGTTGGCGCAAAGATCCTCAAAAAGTGGAATTTCTCGAACGAATACATCCAAATCGCGTTATATCACGATACGTTAAAGAAAAAGCATCCGATCCCAAAAGACTTACAGGTTGTTCATTTCTCCAATCTGTTCGCGAAGACAATGGCTGACAACCACCCCGATCAAACAGATATAAAGGTAGAAGACGCAGAATCTACCCGTCTTCTCGAAATAACACCTGAAATGATTAATAAGATTAGAGAACAGGTGGATGAAGAGATGACCCGGTACGAGTGATGCAGGCTGTGTGATCGATCCGTCTATCATGGCCAAAATCACCCATTTTCGACCCGGCTTCTGGAACCGGGAATGATTGCTGCTATTACCACATAGGGCATGGGGTTCGATAGGGGTTGAAGATCCCGGCTTGAGCGGAGGTGACATAGGGATTTTTTCATTTTT
>CAZACO010000531.1:0-3593 GCA_964483185.1 uncultured Desulfobacteraceae bacterium | reverse complement strand
GTGTAGGCTTGAAGGGATTCAAGGAAGGCCTTGGTCTCGTCCAGTTTGGCGCGCAGATTCTTGACCTCGTCTTCGGCCAGGAGGCTGCGGCCCCAAAAGAACAACCCCGTTTGCAGGTTCTGCTGCACGAGAACCAGCCGTTCCACTGTGGCAGTCACGGCCTTCTGCAGTTCTTGAACTGGCTCGTCCTTGCCCTGGGTGACCAGTTGGGCCATGCCAGGTGTGAGGCCGAGGAGTTCGAAAAGCGCCTTAAGTGCTGGGATATTCCATTCTCTGGGCCTCTCGATGTGTTTAAACTGGGCCAGCTCGTCGATGCCGGTCCCGGCAAGTTGGGGCAGCCCCGTGGCATCGAACTTCTTGCCTGGGATCGCAAGCACCAGGTCTCCGGAATAGACTAACCCGGCCAGGACCACGGCAACCCATTCCGGCTCCAACCGATACCGGTCTTTCTCCATGTATTCCAAGCCGTTATCATCTTGAATCAGTTCGGAGCGGTTGACCACCTGGCCGTGGCCTTTCTTTTTAGCCACGCCGAGGATGTGCATGGTGTATTTGGAGCGGTACGGATCGAGCCGCTCACCGTCGAGAAGCTCCAGGGCGTCCAGCACAGCGGTGGCCTGCTTGGTGCGGTTCTGTCCGGCAATGGCGCGCAGGGCGTCCTGCGCGGCCTGGGCCCGGTTCGCTCCGGTAATGAGCACCGAGAAGAAAGGATATTCGGGGGCCTTGTCCTGAAAATGGGGTCCGAGACAGATGCCCGCGATGGTGTTCACGAGATCACGGAAATTGATTCGGTCATGCGACCCGATGCCCGAAAGCTCACGGATGGATTTTCCCTTAGCCCACTCGGTCAGGGACTTGGCGCGTCCTTGATAAATGACCTCGAAGGCCGTGGACATGTTCTTCTGGAGCCATTGAACGAGGTCCCGTAGAAAGTTCGATGTCTTGGACTCGTAGGTTGCTTTGGCGTGACCGGAAGAGGTGGAAGCCAGGTCCAGAGACGCTGCGTAATTTCTCAGCGAGGTGCGGAACTCCTCGTCGGTGTTCGTCAGGCGCAGGAACAGTTCATCGGGCTTCTTCTCGTCCTTGAAGTGTGGCGGATCGAATGGCTGAATAAAGTAGAGGTAGAAGTCCCGCGGCGGAACAGCCGTAGATCGCTCGTTGGGCGCACCGAAGAAGAGGTATCCCTGGCGTGCGGCCTTGCGCTCCAGCCATTCGAGTTCGTGTTGCCAGATTTTATAGCCAGTGACGTAGGTTTGGTCAGTACACTCCATGACCCGCCGGAGTGCCTCATAGTAGTAGCGGTCGAGCTGCGAGGAATCGAGGCTTTCGGCCCGCTTCTCAATCAAGGCATCGAAATCGTCGGTTTTCTTGAGGTCCAGGTAATATTGGCGATTGTCCGGGTTGGAGGAGATGAACTGACCGCTGACTGTCTTGTGGATTTCCCGAAGGACTGTCTCCACCTGGGAGAGGAGGTCGTCGGCTGGTTCGCCGCCCAGTTCCTCGATCCCCGGCTGGAAGAGGCACAACCCGTCGCGCAGTTCCTCCGCGGTCGCGCCCAGGGTGGCGTAGATGTCGCCCGTCGTGAGCCGGTGGACGGAGAGCGCATGGATGAGCTGGATCGCCATGGGCCTGTAGGCCGGACGGGTGAAGGCCTGCTGGATACGCGACTCGAGCACCATGCTGCAATCGATGACCGCCTTGATGTCCGGAACGGCGCGGAAAGACGGGTTCTCGCGCAGGGTCGTCCAGTAGCCGTCATAGGCGATGACCCCAGGCCGGTCGTCGGGCACGTTCTGGTTGAGGAGCTTCTTCATGGCCAGGGACAGAGTCTTGAGCACCTCGCGCTTTTCCACCGCGGTGACCCGCTCGAAGGTGTCGATGTAGTCAGGATGCACGGGAAAAAGGCGTACGAATTCGTCCATGCGCTCGTTCATGCGGCCGTAAAATCTGGCGAAGGGGGTCAGATACTCCCGGATTTTCATCTGCTGGTCGGCGGTCTTTTTGAGGAGACGCTCGGCCACGACGAATTTGACATCCTTGCGGGCGATGAGAATTTGCTCGAAACGGTCCTTTACCCGGCGGATGCTGTCGGCCACGAAGGAGAATCGAGGGCTGTCGAAAATGGCTTCCTGGACACCGGCGATAAAGCGGAACCGCAGGTCCTTGCAGACCTCGCCGATCTCCCGCAGGAAGTTTAGGTCCAGGATCAGCTCCTGATCCTTACGGGTGCGGAGGTAGTCAAGCAGCTCATCCACAACCAGGAGAAGGCCATGGTCGGGATACTCCTGATGGAAGACTGTCATCAGCTCTTCGAAGGCACGTTTGTTGCTCACCACCTTGTCCGCAGGCGGGAAGGAATAGGACACGTCCATGGAAGTTAGGTGCTCCTCCAGTTCGGCCACGAGGATGTCGCGCAGGGACATGGTGGTCGCGCCGATCTCGGTTCGGACCACCTTGAAGCGTCCGCTGATCTTGCCCGCAGCAGTCGCCACGCTCTTGTCGTTCAGATGCGTCGCGAGATCGCCGTTCTCGGCCAGGGCCGAGATCACGGACATGAGATGCGACTTACCGGTGCCATAGTTGCCAACGACCAGCAGTCCCTTATTATCCATGGGTTGATCGAACTGAAGCTGAGGAAAGACCAGACTGACCAGTTTCTCGGCCATCTCCGAGGAGATGACGTAGGTCTGGACATGATCGAGGGCTCTATCTGTCTGATCTGCATGTCTCAGCTGGATGGTTGACTCAATGGGTTCAAACTGGATCAGGTCTCCGTATTTCATGGACACTCCTCCGACCCTAATGGACGTGAATGAACACGAATCTTATATCTTCCATCGGCGCCTGTTGACATTTATTCGCGGTTTCCTTCAATTACAATAAGGTCTCGCACAGGATACCTTCTATATTCGGGATGTTCTGGTGTCGCATAGACCAAATACTCGCCTACAATGAGTCCACCCCAGGCAGCGACGACCGTCTTGTTCCGTGAGAGCCCCTGCAAAAGCCGGAGGGGGTCCTGCTTGAGAGAGACATCGAAGAGGATCTCGATGTTGTCAAGCAAAACCACATCGTTTGCAGATGCGCCCACGATCTCTCCGAGGAGTCTCGGCAATTGCAGCGCCCTCTGGCGCTCAGTAAGCTCGAGCATGCGACGAGACAGGTCGAGGTTGACATTATACATGGGATAACTCATGCGATTATGAACATCCTGGAGTGCAGAGGTCTTGCCCGAACCCGCCAGGGCCACCAGCATGACGAGACGGTGATAAAGCGCAGCAGCTTCAGCTAACTTTCCTATAATTGTCTCGGCGAGTGGTTCCGGCATGGGGTCTTCCGTGACGTTGTTGACTGGTACGTTTCCGAGTTATGTCTGGGGGACGTTCTTTACTAATTGTACTTTATTTCAACCGGTGATCCGAGATCGCTTACCATTCGTATTTCCCGGCGCCACAAAGTACAAAACCCCGCTCTCCATCTGTTTGGAGTGGCGGGGTTTTTGGACGACCGTCTACCATTTCAAGTCCTCATTACTTAGTGGGTTGAAAGAAGGAACTTGGTTCCGAAATATACTGGCTGTATTGTTTATACTT
>CAZACO010000530.1:0-3608 GCA_964483185.1 uncultured Desulfobacteraceae bacterium | reverse complement strand
CATCAGTCTTAGTTCTCGAAACATTCAATCCCGCTGTAGCGGGATTTATGTGGTTAAAGTTTTTAGGCGCCTTGATCCTGAATCCCGCTGACAGCGGGAAACATTTTTCAAGGGTATCAAGCAATAAAAGGGGGTGTGGCGCCCCTTTTTCTTTTTTTGTACAGAACCAGAATGATGTGTTCTTTGCGATCTCTGCTGTGAATTGGGGTTCAACGTGATTCGAAAAACAGCCGTAGATAAACCGGCCTCTTCCAGTGCACTGAGAAATATGATCAGGGGTCTCATCATGTTGTTCCTGGTCATCTTCATCGGGACCGCAGGATATATGACTATCGAGGGATGGCATGCCCTTGAAGCCCTGTATATGACCGTTATTACCATTACGACAGTGGGATACGGTGAGGTAAGGGAGGTATCAGAGGGAGGGAGGGTTTTTACGGTTTTTCTCATCTTTATGGGGATGGGGATAATGGCGTATACCCTTGGGATGGTGGCCCAGATGATGGTCGAAGTTCAGGTAAGTGCTATGATAGGGAGGAGGAAATTGGGAAGGGAATTGAGATCGATCAAGGATCATTACATCATATGTGGTTATGGGCGTATCGGGAGCATCATCGCCCACGAACTTAAGGTCAACAAGGTCCCTTTGATGGTGATTGATCACGGCGCTGAGGCGAGGGAACCCTTAGAAAGCGAGGGTATTCCCTATATTATTGATGATGCGACCAGTGACGATGTCTTGATAGAGGCCGGTATCGAGCGAGCCAAGGGACTGGTGACTGTGGTCCTGTCGGATGCCGATAACCTCTTCATCACAATGACGGCAAGAGGACTGAACCATGGTCTTTTTATTGTGGCCCGGGCCGATCAGGAGCAGACCGAGAGGAAACTGTTGAGAGCAGGGGCCAATAAGGTCGTTCTTCCTTACCTGATCGGAGGCAGGCGAATGGTTAACACCATCCTGAGGCCTGCGGTGACGGATTTCATCGACTTTACATTGCACGGCAAGAATATTGAGTTGAATATGGAAGAGCTGCTGGTAGGGAGCAGTTCAAGGTTGAACGGGGTTCGACTGATCGATTCAGGTATCAGGCAGGAGATGAATGTAATTATTGTGGCGATCCGGAACACACGCGGCGAAATGACTTTTAATCCATCTTCAGCCGCACGGATTGAGGCAGGAGATACGCTGATAGCGTTAGGTCCTGCAAGTGATCTTGTGAAGCTCTCCCTTATTCTTAAGTCTTAATCTGTAAATGTCCTGGGCCCTTGTGAGGGCGTGCAGGTCATCGATCCCCATCACCTCTTCCTCATCTTCCGCAATGATGTATCCGATCGAGAGGCCGTCATCATGCATGTATTCGATAAGGTCTGTGATAAAAAACTCTTTCACAACTCTCAGTTTTCCGTCGATTTCCTTGGGCACAAAGTGAGGCCTTGAGGCAAGCACAGGGAGGTAGCGGAGAAGGGCTTCTTTTTTGGCCGCATAGATTCCCGAATTGCAGATGGAAAGCGCCTGTTTTCTCTCTTCGGGGTATTTATTCCAGTATCTCCATTCTATAATTTTTGCCACCTGATCTCCAGTTACCTCCAACACGCCGTATTGTTTTCGCGATGCCGGTTCGAAACCGAGGACAACCAGTGCATGGTTTTTCAGGGTTCTTAACAACTCCATATAGGTGTCAGCCTTGACAAAGGGTACGTCGCCCATGGTCATAACCAGCGTATCATAGATCGCGGTTTTTAAAAAATGGATAGCAGCGAGCAAGGCCCCTCCGGTCCCGTTGAGTTCCGGCTGTTCCCAGTGGGTGAGGCCAAGGTCCCTGATGGCCTTTATCACATCTTCCTTTTTGTGGTTTACAATAACGGCCTTTGGACCGGGAGGAAGGTTGGTCAGAATCTGAAAAAGGATCGGTGCGGTCCCTTCATAAGCAGATTTCTCAGGAATCAAAGGGAGAAGCGTTTTATTGCCGCTGTATCCTTTCATGCGGGTGCCTCTTCCGGCGGCCAGAATCAGAGATGCTGTTTTCATATAGGTACCTCATATGAAACTTCGTTTGGTTATCTGTTATTCGTTATCGGTTATCGGTTTCGGATGCGTGTTCATTTCACGCCTCGGCGTGATTGGACGTTGGATTCAGTGCATTTTACATCCTTCAGCCCACCCCGGTTAAATGGGCTTTGCATTGAACGGGGCAAACTTTAGGCACCTTAGGCACTTTAGCTCACTTTAGGCACTTGTTTATAAGTCTCTGCCTCGATCCAACTGACCTTTTTGCCGGCCGGAGGCGCTTGTTTGAAACTCGGAACGCGGAAAGCGGAAGGCCGAACACCTGGTCAACTTCTAATATCCAACATCCAGTTTCAAATTTCAAGATTCTCTCGATTTATATGACCTCCCCTTCCACGTGGACCCCTTCCCCTGCCAGAAACGGATCGCCGATGTCCAGGTCATGGCAAGATAAAGCGTCCCGATCACGGGGAGAAACAGGGCCCACCTGAACGGCAGGCTGTAGAATTGCAGTGTCGGAAGGTAGCTCAGGACCATGGCGGCCAGGGCACAGCCGGAAATGATCTTCGACAGCGTCGATGGAATGAACAACCCTGCAACCGGGAGCCAGAATACGATGATCATGATGACGGTACAGAGAGAGAGGAGCAGCGTTGAATATCGAAGCTGGTCAAAGGCGGTGCGCGCCACCATGTTCCAGATCGTCCTGAGATGTTCATAGGGCCGGAGGCTGCACGCCGAGTGAGAAAGACCGATCCAGGTCCTGTTACCGGTTGACTTGAACCGCCTTGCCAGGGCGCAGTCATCGATGAGTTCATTTCGAAGCGATCTGAACCCGTTGATCTTTCTGAGCGTCTCCGTTTTCAGGAGGATGCACCCCCCGGCGGCCGCAGCCACCCATGGGAACATGGAATTGGAGAGGCGAAAAGGATACAGCATCTTGAAAAAATAAATAAAGGCCGGCATGAACAATTTCTCCCAGAAGCCGACCATGCGCAGGGCCGCCATCAGTGATACCAGTTGGAGGTTATCTTCCTGCATCTTCCTTCGAAGCGCCTGGAGGACCCCGGGCTTGAGTTGGATGTCAGCGTCCAACAGAAGCAAAAGCTCCGTATTAACATGCCTGTGCCCCTGTTCAAGCGCCCAGAGTTTTCCGCTCCAGCCTCTTGGAGGGGGTGTACCCGAAATGATGCGCAGGCGTTTCATGGCAACGGATTCAGCAACAGCGGCAGTCCTGTCATCGGACCGGTCGTCCACCAGGATGATATGGATAGCATCTCCCTGGGCCTTGAGCCCTGCCAGGGTTGTTCCGATGACACTGGCCTCATTCCTGGCAGGGATGAGGACCGTTATGTCACTCAGGTCCTCTCGGATGGAATCCGGAGAAGCATCCAGGACCTCAGATGCGGCCCATGGACGCCACGGCAGGAGGAGTATGATCAGCCAGGCACAGGCCCCGGTGATGGCCAGATAGGTCAGGTTCATGCTGGATACTCTGGATGCTGGTTACTCGATACTGGATACGGCTTGACTTCCTTGCGCTTTAGCCCTCCGAGCTTTCCAGGTAGCTGGAGATAGGCGTCTCCCTCATCCCGTT
>CAZACO010000529.1:0-3626 GCA_964483185.1 uncultured Desulfobacteraceae bacterium | reverse complement strand
CTCCGCGGATTGACGCTGAGATTGCGAAAAAGGGCCATTTCTGGATGGAAACTAACTAATATTTCTCCCCCAACAGCTCGAAGTATGCCTGCGGGTGTTCACAGGCAGGGCAAGCCTCAGGCGCTACCTTTCCGGCGTGGATGTAACCGCAGTTCCTGCAGCGCCATACTACCTCGGCATCCCGCTTAAATACACGGTCAGCCTCAATATTGGCGGCAAGGTCATTGTACCGTTTTTCGTGCTGCTTTTCGGCAACGGCAATAGCCTCAAAAACGGCGGCAATGGTGTCAAGCCCTTCCTTCCCGGCCGTTTCAGCAAAGCCGGGATACATCTCGGTATGCTCATAGTGCTCGCCGGCAGCAGACGCCTTGAGATTCTCCAAGGTAGTTCCGATCACGCCTGCCGGGAAGGCCGCTCTTACCTCCGCTTCACCGCCTTCCAGGAATTTGAAGAGCCTTTTGGCATGTTCCTTTTCCTGGTTGGCTGTTTCCTCGAAGATGGCGGAAATCTGCACAAGTCCTTCCTTCTTGGCCTGGCTGGCAAAATAGGTATACCGATTTCTCGCCTGGGATTCCCCCGCAAAGGCGGTCAACAGGTTTTTTTCAGTCTGGCTTCCTTTCAAGTCCATCAATCCATACCCTCCTTTCAATCGTTTGAAGTGTTTCAGATTCCGATCTCCATTACCCATATTTCAGGCTGCAGGGATGGAAGATCCTTTTTCACCAGAGCGAATCTCGTCTTTTTGTCAATCTATGTTAACGCCCTTCTGCTGCCACCGATCCAGGTCCGCCCAAAGGCCTGAAACTCTTTTTCGAGGCCCCGCAGACCGGACACTTCCAGTCGTCCGGAAGGTCCTCAAACCGGGTCCCTTTTGGGATTTTTCCCTTTCGATCGCCCTTGTCCGGATTATAGATGTAGCCACAGCTCGTTGTCTGGCATTGCCACATCTCTTCAGGTGTCGCCATTATTGCCTCCTCTCAGTTGCCTTCCGCCGCCACAGAATAGTAACACCTCTTGGGAGAGACGATCTCCCCCTTTTTCTTCAGAGAACTGATCGCCTTGGAGACCTCTTTGCTCTCCACGCCCAGGACCTTTGCAATATCTCCCGGCCTCACAGGCTTTCCCGCGTTCTTCATGGCCTTCAACACCTTTTCCTCCATTTCTGCCTCCATTGTTTCCAGTTGAGAGGTTAATCCGCATCCAACTCCTTCCTTAGCCAGTCTCGGACCTCATCCTCAACAGCGTATATCCCTTTTTGAAACCCATGATCCTTCCGGATCCTTTTTCTCAGATCATCCGGCATTTCGACTCTGGCAAGTTCCACGGCACCTTCCGAGGACCGCCTGATGAAATAGACGATCGGAACGTCTTCCCAGGTATTCAGGACAAAATAATAGGTTTCATCATCCTTCGATCTGACCATGCGATACCCCCGGCTCCAGTTGTTCCCCCACTCGAGGTACAGGCGGACCGCCTCCTCAGGGGTCATATCCCAGTCTATGGCATCCACAAGCGGTCGTTTCTTTTTTAGATCCTCTAATCCCATCATGATATCCAGCTCCTCCTGAAATCCGGCCAATGAATTGCCAGCCTGGAGGGAGACAGCCCTGCCCTATTCCTTCCACCATCCCTTCCTTTTATGGATCTCCCGCTCGGCTTCTGCAAATTTCTTTATTTTGAACGCGGAATCTCTCAGTACTCCGTAGAGCACACCGCATCCGTTGTCTTCCCGCACCGCGTCACCTTCATCCGCCAGTTCCAGCATTCTATCCGCAAGGCCAAGCGTCTTCTGGATGCTTTCATCACATGGTCTCATAACATCATCTCTCCGGAGAAATCTGATCAGTTTCGTTTTTATAAAAGGCAGGTTCCGTGCCAAGACGTGATTCTGCAGGCAAGAAAATGGAAAATGGATTAGATATCAAATTGTTGGCTAAGATCGACAGGTCAGACTCCACACCATCCGGTGCAGCTGAGCGCTGCTGCTGAGACAGTAGTGTCTCAGTTGATATTGGCCCTTATAACACGTTGAGATTGTTAGAAATTTTCGAACGTCCCGATGACTCTTCGGGTGATGTGCTGACGCCGTAAGAGACCATTGAAAGATCTCCCGAAAATGGCGCATTCGGCAGTCGTTGAAAAAATACGCTTTAAATTAAATAGGTTGAGCCAAAGGCTGGCATATGTGTTGAGAGGATTCCTGCTAACGAACAGGTGCTGATCGAGTGTCTCATGTTCTACTGTGAAACAGAAGTGTTTCATGAGACACTGGGGAAAAGGAATTGGGATTCATTTCCGGCCTTTCTGATCCGGTTGGGTCGCCGTCTCCTTTTTTTCAAGCTGATCGGAGATGAGCCGGTAGGCCACATAATATTTGTAGATATTGCTGACATACTGCACGGTTTCACGTCCGATTCTCTTTGCCGCCACAACTTCCACGTTCTTGAACCAGATATTGGGGTCAAGCCCCATTTTGGACGCTTCTTTGCGAAGTTGCTGGACCTTTGCCGGTCCAGCATTGTAGGACGCGATCGTAAAGAAGGCCTTGTTCAGGCGATCCATCTTCTCGTTTTCAAAGTAATTTTGCTGGATCCACCTGAGGTATTTCACGCCGGCATGGATATTGTGCTCCATTTCCTCAATCTTGGAAATGTTGACAGGATCCCCCGAGGCGGTGCTGGGCAAAAGCTGCATGACGCCTACAGCACCTGCCGGGCTTCGCTTACTCTGATCGATTCGGGATTCCTGGTAACCGACGGCCGCAATTCTCATCCAGTCGAGACCATATTTCTTTGCATATTCCATGAAAATGGGTGCGGCGGTTTTGAAACGCTTCATCTCTTCATCGGTAAGGGAATTTCGGACCCACTGGGTGTTTTCTAAATAGCGTTTGAACATGATATTTCCGAAGAGGGTCCCCTTTTGGTGTTCCTTTATAAAACCATTGATGACTCCCTTCAGCTTCGGGCTGTTTTTGCGGATCATCCATGCGATCTCGCCGCCCGTGTTCACTGCAATGTCGGGACAGAGGGTGATGTCTTTGAAAATCTGGGACCAGAATCGCGCCAGATAATCGTCCACCACAACCATTGGAACCAGCCCGGCATTTACCATCTCCAGTAGATCTTCATCCTCGAGGTATTCGTCGGCAGGCTTCAGTTTCACCGGCGGTTTCCCTGACTTCTTGAGGGATTGGTTGAGCCGCGAAAGGCTTTCCCAATAGCTGCTCGACTGCCTCACATAGATCACTTTTCCTGACAGACCTTCGAGGCTTGAAGGCTTGGGGGTATTGGGTCCGCAGACAACAATCTCACTCACCCCCTTGTAAACCGGATCTGCGAAATCCACCTGTTTCTCCCGCCCCGGGGTAATGGTGAGAGCGGCCGCAGCGATGTCCCCACGACCTTCAACCAGGCCGGGTATGAGCTCATCACGGGCAACCGGTATGACCACCACATGAATCTCGAGGTGCTTCCGTTTGAGCTTTTTATTGATGTACTTCTCAAATTCCCTGAGGAGCTCATAGGTGGCCCCCCTTTTGTCAAACCCATCCAGAAAGTAATTAGTTTTGCTGTAGGTCACCAGGGCACGGATGAGCCGTCGCTTCACCATCCCGTCAAAATCAC
>CAZACO010000528.1:0-3627 GCA_964483185.1 uncultured Desulfobacteraceae bacterium | reverse complement strand
CTGGACGATGGCCCCCGGCTTGGAGCCTTCGTAGGTGAACCCGTGACCCCTGAGGGCCGACTCCTCCCGCATCCCCCCCAAGGAGATCTTGTGGTAGGGGATACCTAAGTTTTCGGCAATGGAGATGGCCAAGGAGGTCTTGCCGACGCCCGGGGGGCCCACAAAGAGGAAGGCGCTTCCGGTGCGGTGCATCGGCTCGTCTACACCGCTGAAGTGCTGGTAGCGCCAGATCAGGTTGGCAAAAAGATCGCAGACAATTTCCTTGGGCCGTGCGAGACCATAGTGGGTCCGGTTGAGACCCTCTTCAAAGGCCTTTGGGTCAACCGCTATCTTTTGAATATGACCCCACGGAATGGCAAGAAGGGTTTCAATCAGTTCCGTGTACTTGGGGCCGCTGTGGCCCACCGCGCTGACCTTGTTTTTGTCAATCACATCCAGTGCCTGACGGGGAAATAACGGGTCATTCCGGGCATCTTCAATACGATCCTTGAGGCTTTTTGTGGAAGCGGGCAGGGTTGGCTGGTCAGGAACGGCTCTTTTCGGGGACCGGGGCGTCAAGACAAAAGGAGAGCCTTCAAGGGATAATTTTGCCAGGTTTTCCTTAAAGAAAGCAAACAGCTCGGCGGGCTCTTTTTCTTCCAGGCTTGTTTCCGGGAGACCTAACTCGTGGAAGAGATAGACCAGTCCCCAGCGATCTTTGAAGACATCGAAGACCTTCTCGGCCTCCTTCTCATTCTGTTCGAGGGTGAGAGCGAAAAAGCGAAGCACCTCCTGGAGGCAGGAGGCCCGCTGCATCAGGGAATAGGAGGCTTCACGACTCTTTCGGTAGCATTCAACGATGAGCCTTGTCTTGAGATCGGTGTCGAGAAGGGGAAAGGCGGCGTGAAGGAGCGTTGCCGGAATATCCACCAGGCTCAATATGAGAGAGGTCAGGATTCTGGTAATCAGATATTCGTGAGGGCGGTTTTGTTCCTCGGATTCAAACAAGGCCTGATAGAGTTCCCCCCTGAGCCCGTTCATTTCATCGGCTAAGACCTTTCGGAGCATGGTGTAATAGGTGGGATCGTCGGTGCGCCGGTCCATGGCAAAGGCCAGGTCGGATCGGATCACCTCGCGTTCGGATTTTTCCGGATAGAGCATATGCTCCGCCTGATGCCGCAATAGAAATTCAGTAAATGCGAGGACTTTTCCTTCTTCAGCCGAGTGTCCGCCAAGCCTCGATTCAGGATCGCTCGGGATTACGAAGGCCAGGTAATCGAAGATGCGTTCATGGATATCGATGATCCAGGTTGTGTCTTTTTGGGAGAGGAGGCTTACGATCGGGATGCGGTTTTCCTCGTCTTCCAGCCGGTGGATAACAAAACGGTCGGCTAACCGGGCAATCAGGGTAGAATCGGTCCCCCTTTTGTTTCTGAAATAGGCCATGACCCGTCCCGTGGTAATGGTCTTGAGGATCTTCACGACCTGTTTCGTTCTTTCTCCGTCCGGGACGGGCAGGGTCTCGAGGGTTTTGTGATCGAACTTCATGGGAAACATAATGTATTCCTCTACAGTTGCAGCGTCTCTATCTTAGGCATCCGACGACTCACCCAAATGCATAGGAAGAGATATCTGAAAGGTTGTCCCTTCGGCATCTGTGGAAGTGAAGGAGGCGGTTCCTTTCAGGTATCGCTCGGTCAGCAGCCGTATGCTGTAGGTTCCCAGACCTCTTCCCTTCCCCTTTGTGGAGAAGGAACGTTGAAAGACCTGCAACTGGCTGCTTCTGGGCATTAGGCCTTCGTTGTGTACCCATAGCTCTGCACGGTTTTCTCTCCTCCTTGCCCCGATGGTTACGGTCCCGCCGGCAGAAGAGGCCTCCAGGGCGTTTTTTGTCATGTTGGCCAGGACGCGTCTGACCAAGGCTCGATCTGTTGTAAATTCAATGGGTTCCATATCCGGCTGAAGGACAATCTGCCGGTCCTTTGACACCGCATGGTTCGCATACAGGTCTGATACCTCTTTCAACAGGTCATGGGCCTGAACCGGCTCCGGTTCGACCACAAGATCGCCGCTTTCTGCAGCGCTCAATGCCTTCTGGGCGTTTATTTCCTCTATGATCGTATGGGCGCCTGTCTGGATCATGTCGACCAATTCTCCTGCCTCCTCCATATCTTCCTCCACCCTTAAGAGCTCTGCCAGACCTCGAACGCCGCCTGCTGTATTCAAAATATCGTGGAAGAAGATCCGCTCGAGGACTCTTCGCCGCTTCTCATGGCTGATGTCTTCAAGTACGAAGGATATAAATTCGTTTCCATCCATAAATGGGGAGGCCCATGCCCTCAGATCGAGCGATTCACCCTCGTGAGTGGTAATTCGACACTCCTGGACATTTTTCTTTCCGTCAATTGCCTTAAGAATTGCACGTGCCGCGCCACATGTTTTGCAGAATACTGTGGTGCCACACCCGCCTTCTGTTTCATCTGAGTGGATACAATGGAGCACCTCTCCCGGTCTGCGCCCGCATACGTCTTCCGGACGTTTCCTTCCCACCAGATCCAGCAGTGCCTGGTTGGCAAGAACAATCTGACGATGCTTATTGAGTGCCAAAAAGCTGTTTGGGAGGGCATCGACAACATGCTTCACGTTCGGCAAGTTCGAAAATGACGCCGACTGGGCTTGAATTTCTTCAGGAGATAGCCTTTCGGCGGGTGCAAACTGTGTGGGCATTGCTGATGATTCCATTTGTACCTCCTTGAATCCATGCCGCCAGGCTGTCAGAAATGACCTTCGCGGTTGAATTTGGATGAGGGGCCGATGTCGTTTTTACAGGAAATCGGCAATGTAGGGGTTTGTCATTCTTTCCCGGGCCAGTGTCGAGACAGGCGCATCGCCGTAATCGTGTCCCGGCCATACCCGGGTTTCGGGCGGCAGGGAAAGGAGTTTTCTCAGCGAATCCAGCAGGACGTCAAAAGACCCGCCTTTAAGATCGGTCCGGCCGACCGCCCCTACAAAAAGCGTATCGCCTGTGAAGAGATTTCCCTCGCCGTAGAGGCAGATGGAGCCGGATGTGTGACCCGGCGTATGGATGACCTTCAGACCGGTCTGCCCAATTTTGATGAAATCACCATCAGTTACTACCTTTTGAGCCTCTGGTGACGGCCGTTTGCCCATGACCATGCTGAATGCCCGATTCAATCCCCTGAGGATCTCGCCGGCGTCCTCCTGGTGCACCACGAGGTCGGCCCCGGTCTTTGCCAGAATTGCCCTGTTGCCACAGGTATGGTCGGCGTGGCCGTGGGTGTTGACCACGTATCGGATGGTGAGCCCCATCTCTTCGGCCTTGGAAACGATCTTGCCCTCGGAACCGGCAGGATCAATTATCACACCCTCCTTTTTCTTTTCGCAGCCCACGATATAAGAAAATACTGACATGGGCCCGATCCGCATCTGTTCCACAAGCATGGTTATCTCCCTTAGCGTGTTAGATTATAGCCGTTTTCAAGTAGAGGCGTCAAGAAGTAGACTTGACCGATGGCCTGTTTCAGACGCGCATTCAGAACGGTGCTCGAGACTTTTCAATTACGGTCGTCACGCTAAGGGCAACATGGGATCTACCCTCAAGCTCCATCATAAGATTACAGATCGACA
>CAZACO010000527.1:0-3640 GCA_964483185.1 uncultured Desulfobacteraceae bacterium | reverse complement strand
CCTCTGGCACGATATTTCCTGGAACGGATATTTCAACCGGGCCAAGTACGTGGGCTCGGCCCTTATTTCCATGGGACTCAAGAAAGGAGAGTGCGTCTCCATCATCGGGGACAACTGTCCTGAATGGGTCATCATAGACCTTGGGGTTCAGTGCGCAGGCGGTGTGGCCGTAGGGGTGTATTCCACCAATGCCTGGCCGCAGGTGGAGTATGTGATCTCCGATTCCGAATCCAGGTTTTTCTTTGTTGAAAATGAGGAGCAGTTAGACAAGTGGCTCAATTTCAGGGACAAGGCGCCCGGTCTGCAGAAGGTCATTGTGTGGGACCTGGAAGGGTTGAGGCATTTTGAAGACCCGATGGTCATGACCTTTGACGACATCCTGGAACTGGGTCGCCAGGCGGTGGAAAAAGACCCGGACCTGTTCCAAAAACGGATGGACGAAGTGACGCCGGAGGATCTGTCTGTTCTCATATACACCTCGGGGACGACCGGCCCGCCAAAGGGGGCCATGCTGACCCATAGGAACGTGACGTGGATGGGAACAACGATCTCCAAGGATAACCCGGTATACGATACCGATGAGGTCATGTCCTTTCTCCCCCTGTGCCATATCTTTGAACGGCTCTTTTCGGTGTTTGCCCAGATTACCCATGGATATACGGTCAATTTTATTGAGAGCCTGGACACGGTGACAGACAACATGACGGAGATATCTCCGACCGTCGGGTATGCGGTGCCGCGTATCTGGGAAAAGTATCTCTCTGCCGTCTATATCAAGATGTCTGACGCCACATGGTTCAAGAAACTCCTTTTCGGCATCGCCCTCAAGATCGGAAAAAACCGGGCCACCCTCAAAATGAACTTCAAGCCTGTGCCCTTCTACACGGAGGCCCTTTACCAGCTCGCCCATTTCGGGATCTTTCGGAAACTCAAAGAGAGATTGGGGTTTGACCGGCTCAGGGTGGCCTATTCCGGGGCCGCACCCATATCGCCCGATGTGCTTCATTTTTTCCAGTCCATCGGGGTCAACCTGATCGAGGGCTATGGCCAGACAGAAGACACCGGGGTTACCTGCGTCTCCAGGGTGGGGAAGGTCAAATTTGGAACGGTCGGTCCCCCCATTACAGGCACAGAGGTGAAGATCGCCGAAGACGGGGAGATCCTTGTGAAATCTCCCAGTGTTTTCAAAGGCTATTACGGGAATCCGGAAAGCACGGCAGAGACCCTGAAGGATGGATGGCTTTACTCGGGAGATGTGGGCGAGTTTGACGAGGATGGATACCTCAAGATCACGGATCGGAAGAAGGACATCATCGTGACAGCAGGAGGTAAAAATATCACCCCTCAATATATTGAAAATAAATTGAAATTCAGCCCCTATATCAATGATGCGGTTGTCATTGGAGATCGAAGAAAATTTCTGACCAGCCTGGTCATGATCGATGAGGATAATGTGGTCAAGTATGCCCAGGATAATAAGATCCAGTTTTCCACCTACAGGGACCTGACCCAGAGTCCCGAAATCATCAAGCTGATTCAGACGGAAGTGGACCAGGTGAACGAGACCCTGGCAAGGGTGGAACAGGTAAAGAAATTCACCATCCTGCCCAAGAAGCTGTATGAAGAGGACGGGGAGGTTACCCCCACCATGAAGGTGAAGCGGAAATATGTGAACGAGGCATTCGGCGACCTGATTGAGGCGATGTATGAGAGAAAACGGGAATGATTTGGGATTGTCAACTGACGATTGAAAATTGAAGATTGTCGAATAACCGATAACCAGTAGCCAATAACAAACACCATTTACTACAAATAACGGATAACAAATAACGAACAGCAAATCAAAAAAGGAGGCGTAACATGAAAAGATGGAATTGGGTGATGGTATTAGGTTGTGCTGTATGCATGTCCCTGATGATCGCTCCCTCTACATGGGCCGAAAGAGGGGTGACGGATACGGAGATCCGTATCGGGCAGTATGGTCCCCAGACAGGTCCGGCAGCGCTCTGGGGGGCGGTGGCCCGCGGGACCGGGTGCTATTTTGACATGATCAATGCCGAAGGAGGCATTCATGGGCGCAAGATCAAATACTTTCTGAGGGATGATGGTTACATGCCCCCGAGGACAAAGGCCATTGTGAAAGAGCTGGTGGAGGACAAGGGGATCTTTGCCCTGGCTTCCGGTGTCGGAACGGCAACCGGTATGGCTGTCAAGAAATACCTGCACAAGAAAAGGGTCCCGTGGGTCGGACCTGCAACCGGTTCCAGCCACTGGGCCTATCCGCCCACCAAATACCTCTGGGCCGATTACCCCCTCTATTTTGACGAGGCGGCGATCCTGATCAGATACGCTGTCCAGACATTGGGTAAAAAGAAAATTGCCTTTTTTTATCAGAATGATGACTACGGCAAAGAGGGGCTGGTGGGTGCTGAAGCCGAGTTGGAAAAGCTCGGCATGAAACTGGTGGCCGCGGTGTCTGTGGAACCTTTGGATACCGACCTCAGTTCCCATTGCATGAAGCTGAAGGCTGCTAACCCGGACTGTGTCATCAACTGGCTGCTCCCGAAGCATGGCGCCATCATATTGGGCACGGCCGCAAAACTCGGTTTCAACCCGCAATGGATGACCACAAGTACCCTGAGCGATATACCGATTATGTACAAGATCAGCAAGGGCCTCTTCAAAGACGTGATCTTTGTCACCTTTGCGGAGCTCCCCGATTCTCAGGCACCGCTGATGATGAAATACCACGAGGCCCAGAAGACATTTGCCGCCAAGGATCGGTGGGGCATCTTTTTCTATGCAGGGTTCTACTTTGCAGAGCCGATGGTGGAAGGCCTGAAACGGTGCGGTCGGGATCTCACCGTGGATAATTTTGTAAAGGCCATGGACAGCATTAAGGATTACAAGGGGATCGGCCCCAAAATCAGTTACAGTCTGAAAAATAGGCAGGGAACCCGGTCTGTCTTTCTTGCCAAGTGCCTGGAGGGTGGCAAGATCGAGCGCATATCCGACTGGATGACCTCTGATATCGATGTTCAGAAAGTCCTGAAGCGGTTGGGTCAATAACCGGTTGTTCGGAAGGCGTTGCGCGCTATCGTCCAGGCCTGAACCGGTACCTATCTAAGGGGATGAGCCGAACAATGGAGTCGTAGCGCTGTTCCAGCCGGTTACTCTATTTTACGAGATGATGGGGAGGCTTTAGACGATGAATGAAAAAATGAAATGGTTAACAAATAACGGATATCTGAAAGGCGGGCTGTTTTGCGTCCTCCTGGTCTTTCTGTTTGCGGGGTGTGCCTCTGCGCCGGCGAAGTTTGACCCGAATATCAAAGGCCCCCAGATGGTTGTGGAACCCGGGACCGTCTATCTTGCCGTTGCCACGGTGACGGGCACCCCGGTCATGTTCAAGGGGAAGGGATTCGAGCCCGGTGATTCGGTGTTTATTGAACTGCTGGGGGTCCAGAAAGAGGGGAAGGAAGTCAAGGTCCCCATTGCCGACGCAAACGTGGAACCGAACGGCGAATTTGCCGCAAAAGTGAGCACATTGGTCAAGGTAACGGAGTTGTTGCGGGCCAAACTCGGTTCCAATGAAAAAATGGAAACCACTATCATTGTAAGCCAGCCGACTATCCCGCCG
>CAZACO010000526.1:0-3640 GCA_964483185.1 uncultured Desulfobacteraceae bacterium | reverse complement strand
TTTTTTGGCGGTTTAAAGAAAAAACCCTTTGTGTGCTTTGTGTCTCTGTGTGATAGATTTTTGGTTGCGGCTATCCGCGTTAGGCATTTTAGGCACTTACCTCACTTATTTTCCCCTCATCTTTCGCATCAGTTCCCCTATGATAATCAGTTTCTGGATCTGGTTGGTGCCGGCCCCGAATTCGATCCCTTTTACGTCCCGGTACATCCGCTCGATCGGGAACTCCCGGATAAACCCGTATCCCCCGAAGATCTGGACGGCCTTGCCCACGGCCTCCACTCCTACCTCTGCACAGAAGAGTTTGGCATAGGACGCTTCCAGCCGGACCCGTTTTCCGGAATCGGCCATGGATGCGGCCCAGTAGGCCAGAAGCCTTCCGGCCTGTATCTTGGCGGCCATGTCGGCCAGCATGTCCTGTATCATCTGGAAGCTGACAATGGGTGCCCCGAACTGAACCCGCTCCGAGGCATACCGGAAGGCCAGTTCAAAGGCGCCCTGGGCCACCCCGATCGGGGCAATGGAATAGACAATCCGCTCCCGGTCAAGCCCGCTCATGAGGACCCTGATCCCTTTGTTCTCTTCTCCCAGGAGATTTTCAGCCGGGACCTCGCAGTCTTCAAAGATCAGCTCGCCTGTCGGGGACCCCCTCACCCCCATCTTCTTGAGGGTCTTTCCCGTGGAAAACCCGGGAAATCCCTTCTCCACGATAAAGGCGGATATCCCGTTCTGACCGGCCTCGGGATCGGTCTTTGCATACACCACCACCACGTCGGCCACCGGACCGTTGGTGATAAACATCTTGGTGCCGTTAAGGATGTATCTGTCTCCCTTTTTGACGGCCCGTGTCTTGAGGGAGAGGGCATCGGATCCGGCCTCCGGCTCGGTGATGGCCAGGGCCCCAACCTTTTTCCCCTGGATGAGATCGGGAAGATAGGTGCGCCGCTGGGCCTCGTTACCATTCCGGTATATGTTCTCCGTACAGAGGACTGCATGGGCCCCATAGGTGTTCCCGGTCGAAACGCATCCCCGCATGAGTTCCTCCATGACAAGGACGCAGGAGAGAAAGTCGGTGCCGCTGCCGCCGTATGCCTCGGGGATCGGCATCCCGAAGAGGCCCATCCCGGCCATGGCCTTAAACGTCTCCTCGGGGAATCTCTCTGCCTCATCGATCTCTGCAGCCAGGGGGATGACCTCCCGGTCCACAAACCTGGCCACGGTCTCTTTCAGCATTCTCTGCTCTTCGGTTAGTTCAAAGTCCATAGGGTCCCTCTTGGTGGTTTGATACTGGATACTGATTGCTTGTTTCTCCAAGTTTGGAATGAGCCGTCTGGAGTGCCTGAAGTAGGCGTTAGGCGTTTATCCCTGCGCCTTGTGCCTTGTGCCTGGTGCCTCACTCATTCGTCTTCATCGTCCTCGTCCGGCACGAAGCGTTTGATGAAACCGGTATCGAAATTCCCCTTCCGGAACCGGGGATCATCCATGACCTTGAGATAAAGCGGGATGGTGGTTTTGATCGGTTCGATCCCGAATTCTTCGAGGGCCCGCTTCATGATGCGGATGGCCCCGTCCCTTGTCAGGTCGTACGAGATCAGCTTTGCAATCAGCGAATCATAAAATACGGGGAGTTCATAGCCCTGGTAGAGGTGCGTGTCCAGCCTCACACCAAAACCTCCCGGGGGACGGTACACCTCAACCCTTCCCGGGGATGGAAGGAAGTTCCTCTCCGGATCCTCAGCATTGATCCGGCACTCCATGGCCCATCCTCTCCGTTCGATATCATCAAAGGCGTAGGCAAGCTCCCCGCCGGATGCCAGCCGGATCTGTTCCTTGACCAGGTCGATTCCGGTGGTCAACTCCGTAACCGGGTGCTCCACCTGTATCCGAGCGTTGATCTCCATGAAATAGAAATTGTCCTCCCCATCCACCAGAAACTCCACCGTGCCTGCGTTGACGTATCGAACCGCCTGTGCCACAGCCACGGCAGCCTCTCCCATGCGCTTCCTGAGTTCATCGGTCATCACCGGAGACGGAGATTCCTCGATCAGTTTCTGGTATCGCCGCTGTATGGTGCACTCGCGCTCCCCCAAATGGGTGACATTGCCGTGCTTGTCCGCGAGTATCTGAAACTCGATGTGCCGCGGTTCGGAAATACATTTTTCAACATATACCTCGTCATTTCCGAAGGCGGCACGCGCTTCCATTTTCGCGATCGGGAATTCCTCCAAAAGCATCTCCCGGTTTTCGCATATGCGGATACCCCGGCCCCCTCCCCCTCCCGATGACTTGATCATCACCGGATACCCGATTTTCCTGCAAATCCCTGCCGCATCCTCCACACTGGCGACACCGCTTGAACTGCTGGGAATGACCGGAACCCCCTTTTCCTGAATCATCTTTTTGGCCGTGATCTTGTCGCCTGCCAGATTCAGATTCTGCGGCGTAGGGCCGATGAAAACAACCCCTCTCTCTTCACATGCGTTGGCAAATTCCGCGTTTTCCGCCAGATATCCGTATCCGGGATGGACGGCATCCGCCCCCGTACGCCTGGCAGCATCCAGGATGCTTTCCATATTCAAATAGCTTTTTGCGCTGACCGGCGGGCCGATGCAGACCTGTTCATCCGCTAACTTAAGGTGCAGCGAATCCACGTCGGCCTCGG
Source organism: uncultured Desulfobacteraceae bacterium (assembly GCA_964483185.1). Classification (GTDB taxonomy): domain Bacteria; phylum Desulfobacterota; class DSM-4660; order Desulfatiglandales; family Desulfatiglandaceae; genus CAZACO01. The sequence goes on along the minus strand of CAZACO010000526.1, from coordinate 981 downwards.
AATAAACCGCAACGCTTGCTATTCCCAATTCCCTGCACGCGCGGATGATACGGTGCGCAATCTCCCCCCTGTTGGCGATCAATATCTTGGAGAACATGGATTATCCCTTCTCCAGAACAAAGACGAGGTCGTTGTCCTTCAGGGTTGCCTCGTTGTCAGGAAGGATCTCCACGATGGTGCCATTGGAAGGAGACTTGATCTTCTGAAAAACCTTCATGGTCTCCAAAAGACCTAAAACCTGTTTCTTCTTTACAACATCTCCCACCTCCACATAGGAAGGCTGATCCGGGGCCGGCGTCCTGTAAAACACGCCCGACATGGGCACCCTCACCTCGATTCGCCTAACATTGTCTTCAGCTTCGCTCATTGTTTTCCTCTTCTCCTTTTTTCATCGATAAAAATCGTTGAACAGTTGTGTGGTTGACGTTTGACTTCAGAAATTCAGTTGCCGACCTCTCCCTGTAGGTGAAGGTTCAGGGGTTCCTTCAGAAAGGAATATGAGAGATGCAGGCATTTCCAACCGGCCATATCTCTGGAGAGACTTCATCTGCGGAGGCGTCATACACGACCCAAATTGAAAACCACATTGGGGGTGTTCCCCGGGTACGTCAACCAGACCACGGCCTCTTCGCCGTCATAGAAGCTCGGAGGAAATATATTCCTTTTTGAAGGAAGCCCTGAACCGAAAAGATACGTTGTGTGATCTTGACCTTTTATCCGGACAGATCAGGCCGCTCTCAGACCCAGTATCTCCCGGGCCTCAGACGCACTCGCTATCTCACGTCCCACCTCGCGGACAATCCCTGCCAGGGCCTCCACAAGGGCGCCATTGCTCCCGGCCTTTTTACCGTCGGGAAGATAAAAGGTGTCCTCAAGGCCGGTCCGGACGTTCCCACCCAATTCAACACACTTTCGGTGGAGGGCCCATATCTCCGCCCTCCCCACGGCGATGACCTGATAATGGGTCCCCTCGATCATCTC
>CAZACO010000525.1:0-3648 GCA_964483185.1 uncultured Desulfobacteraceae bacterium | reverse complement strand
CTACCATCCTTCGGTGGAAAGCTGGGGCATCTCGGGCACCTTGATCCACTTATTAAAATGAAAGCTATAATCGCCGGTCTTTGTGGGTTTGATCTTCTTGTACAGCATGACGCCGTCCCGGTCCAGATCCTTTATGATGATCCGCTTATCCAAGACCGCTGTCCACTTCCCTACATAGAGGAAGGTATATGGCTGCTCTCTGGCGATAAGTTCGTGGAGCCTGTGGCAGTAAGCCACCTGCTTTTCGTGGTCGTACTCCTGCCGGATCTTTATAATAAGATCATCGGCCTCCGCGTTCTTGAAGCTCACAAAATTGAGTTGATACGGGTGCGTCTGGCTGGAGTGCCATATCTGGTAAAGGTCCGGCTCAATTCCCATGACCCAGCCCAGAATCAGGGCATCGAAATCGTGTTTGTCCACCCGTTCCTGAATAAATACCGACCACTCCAGCATATCGGTGCGGACATCGATCCCGATCTGTTTCCAGGCATCCTGGGCAATGGCCAAAACGGCCTTGCGGATGTCATTGCCGCTGTTGGTGATCAGGGTAAATTCAAATTTTTTACCATCCTTTTCGAGCCACCCCTGTTTATTGCGCTCCCAGCCGGCCTCTCTGAGCAGCCTCAAGGCCCCTTCGGGATCGTACGGAACCGGCGGGATATGGTGGTTGTAAAAATCCGACTGTATCACAAAAGGTCCGGTTATCCGTTCCCCCTGGCCATAGAGCACGTAATCGATGATCTTATCCACATTCAGTGCCATGCCAAGGGCCCTGCGCACCCTCATGTCATCAAAAGGGGGCCTTCGCATATTGTACCCGATATAGGTGTATCCGAAGGAGGTTCCTGAAAAGCACTGGAACCTGGGATCCTTTTCCAATCGCTCTACCTGGTGAGGCTGGACATTGTAGCTGTCCAAGGTCCCGGAATAGAATTCCATTTCCTGGGTCAGAAGGTCGGGTATGATGCGCATCACATACCGCGTGTAATTGGGCGGACCTTCCCAGTAGGTGTTGAAACGTTTCAGGGATATGAACTGATCGGATCGCCATTCCTGAAACATGAAAGGCCCGCAACCCACAGGATGGCGTTCAAAGCGGCTCTGGCGCATGGTGAACTTGTCCGGGTCCTTGCCGAGGCGTGCGGCCTCTTTCCTGAGTGCCGCCCGGTTGAGGAGGTGCTCCGGGAGGATTCCCATGCCCCATGTCCCTAAGGCAGGGGAATAGAGGCGCTTGTAGACGATGCGGACGGTCAGGGGATCCATGACGTCGACCCTTTTCACCGGTTCGTAATCGGAGACCCTCGGGGAGAGGTTGGCCGGATCCATGATGGCCTGATAGGTAAATTTGACGTCTTCGGCATCCACGATGCGGCCATCATGAAACCTGACATCGGGTCTCAGGTGAAAGGTGATGACAGGGTTGTGCTCAACGGCCGGGAGAAGTTCTGTGGCCCAGGCGGTCACCCTTTTTCTGTCCACCGGGGGCTGGGTTGTCAGGAAGGGAGTGGCATCAAAGGATGTGAAGTAACCCTCCCCCAAGAGCTTTGAAAGGTTTTTGAAGATATCCTGATCCACTTCTGTAAGGATTAACTTAATACGGGCGGGGGCCTGGATCGCAATGTCTATTTTCTGCTCCTTTTTTTCCTTGCCAGGGTCCTTTATCTGCCGGGTTGCCATCCGTTTACCCGGGGGTATGATGATGATCTCTTTTATGCGGTCCATGGTGGCCCGTAATGCCGGGTCAATTTCCTCCCGGCTCGTTTTGGCCTTACGAAGAATTCGGGCGATCCCGTCGGCGTCCGTCTTCCCGACGCCCGGTATGGCGACTGAGGCGTTCACATAAAAATAGGCCTCCTCAAAAATCTCCCAGGAGGTGGCAATGCGCCCCCTGAAACGGAGTTCCTCGTCCCTGTCAATAAGCCCGTCAAAGACAAGGGATTCTATCTGGCTGCTGGCGCTATTGGCCGATATGATCGGATTCAACGAAGTGGCATCTCCGATAGATGACGTAATATATTCGTGAAGCCGATCGGGGTTCCCTTTTGTCTGTTCTTCGTAGGTGGGGACCCAGAGATAGGACTGGAGAAGGAAGAGGATGACGAGTGTAGGTATGAGTATGAGCAGACGTTTCGTGGTCATGTAAGTTAAGTGCCTAAAGTGAGCTAAAGTGCCTAAAATGACTAAAGTGGGTCCCGCAAGGCGGGATGCCTAAAGTTGGATGGCGATGTAATGGGGTGGTGCGGTTTTAGACCCGCAACCCGTAACTCGTAACTCGCAACTGGGTCAATATCCGGCACCTAAAGTTTGAGCGGTTTAGTCATGCCGGATTGGCTGATAAAATATGGAATTGAGGGATGGCAGTCAAGGGAAAAACCCCGGATGTAAAGAAGGTGATTTGACTTATTTTGCGTTTTATGTTTCAGTTAGTGAAAAACGGGAGGGTAAAATGAGCGCGATGAATTTAGATTTGACAGGGAAGGTGGCATTGGTCACCGGCGGGAGCCGGGGTCTGGGAAAGGCCATTGCCATGGCCATGGCCGAGAAAGGTGCCCATATGGTCATTTGCGGCCGGAAACAGGACAACCTGGACCAGGCAGTCGAGGACCTGGGTCAGAAGGGCGTGGACGTTGCGGCTTTCAGGGCAAACGTGGGCCGATCGGATGAGGTGTCCGCCCTGTTTCAGTCGGTTGAGGAGCGGTTCGGGAAGCTGGATATCCTTGTAAACAACGTGGGCATGAATATCCTTACGCCGTCTCTGACGATGGTTGATGAGGGTCTGTGGGACAAGATTATTACAACCAATCTGAAGGGGACGTTTCTGGTCTCTGCCAAGGCGGTGCCGCTGATGAGAAAGGCCGGCCGGGGCAAAATCATCAACATCAGCTCCATTGCTGCGAAAAAGGCCGCCATGGGCATGGGGATATATTGCGTGGCAAAGGCCGGCGTGGAAATGCTCACCCGGGTCCTGGCCGTGGAACTGGCTCAGGATCATATCAACGTCAATGCCGTGGCGCCATGCGTGGTGAGGACGCAATTCAGCCAGCCTTTCTGGAGTAACGAATCCCTCTTGAAAGAAATCACCACGACCATCCCGATGGGTCGGATCGCGGAACCAGACGACGTGATAGGCACGGTTCTTTTCCTGGCCTCAGATCTCTCCGATTTTGTGACCGGCGAGATCATTACGGTGGACGGGGGTTCCATGGCCTGATCCGGGGATGCACAAAAAAAGCCCTTGAGGTTTCGGGGCGAATCATATATTAGAAGATTCGGCAGTTTATTCGGGATGACATCTCCCGTTGCTTCAATGATTGAAGCATTCAACCATCTCTGTTTGAAGGAGAAATGCGCATATGGCCGAAGAAAAAAGGGTGAAGGATATTATGGCGCCGATCGAAGACTACGATAAGGTGGATATCGATGCGCAGCTGTGTGATGTCTTGAGCATCTTGAAGGGGAATCATGAGAGGATAAAGGCCCAGGGAAAGGGGAGTTTTCACAAGACACTTTTTGTGACAGACGCCGACAATAATATTGTCGGAAAGTTATCCATGTATGATCTAATCCGAGGACTGGTCCCTGAACCTGCCAAGGCGCCTGAGGTTTCAAAGGCCTATCACGCAATGCTCTCATCACGGGCATTGGAGG
>CAZACO010000524.1:0-3658 GCA_964483185.1 uncultured Desulfobacteraceae bacterium | reverse complement strand
TTCATGAATGAGGAATTCATAAGCCCTGATCCCGGGAAAGAGAGGGTCCATGTGGGATCCATTTGCGAACTTCCTGACGGGAGGCTGGCTGCTGCCTGGTACGGCGGGACACGGGAAGGGGCAAAAGATGTCTCTATTTTTTTTGCCGTGAAAGATCCCGGAACCGCTGGTTTCTGGTCCAGACCGAAGAGGATCGTGGACCGGATGTCCGCATCGAGGGAGCTGTACCGGTATGTCAAAAAGGTAGGCAACCCGGTCATCTTTACCAGCCCCGGAGACCGTCTCTGGCTCGTGTATGTGACCATTGCAGCGGGCGGGTGGTCGGGCAGTTCTCTCAACGTCAAGCGATCGGATGACGCCGGAACCACCTGGAGCAAAAGCCAGAGACTGACCCTCAGCCCTTTTTTCAATATCAGTGAACTTGTCAGAAACAGACCTCTCCCGATGAGCAGCGGGGGGGTTGCCTTGCCTATCTATCACGAGTGCCTGGGGGATTTCCCGGAAATCCTCTGGCTGCAACCGGGACCGGAGGATTCGGCAATCGCTTTTAGAAAAAGTCGGATGACCGGGGGACGATCGTTCATCCAGCCGTCTGTCGTGGCCTACGGCGCCTCCTTTGGGACCGCTTTTTACAGGTGCCGCTCCAATGAGAAGTCTGTCGGTGCAGCAATCACAAAAGACACCGGTGCAAGCTGGTCCGAACCGCAGATCCTTACACTGCCAAATCCCGATTCCGCATTAGACGCCGTTATCCTTTCGGATCAACGCATCCTGTTGGCCTTCAATGACAGCGGAGGAAACCGGGAAAACCTGCGCCTTGCCATTTCCCTTGACCACGGTATCCACTGGATCAGGATTGCAACACTCGAAAGTACACCGGGAGGGGAATTCTCGTATCCATACATGATACGCACGCAGGACGGGCGGATTCATCTGGTTTATACGTGGCACAGGAAACGGATAAAACATGTAACGTTTAACGAGGCCTGGATCGGCGCACACATGAAAAGGGCTGAAAAGTAATGTATCTGTGCTTCTCGTTCGTTTTCCCGATGCTTCTTGTGATGGCCTTATTGCAGGCAGTCGCGGCCCGGTTTGGCAGGGATCTGCAGGGCTGGCGGCCGGCCCTGATCGTGGGCCTCATTTCCGCATGCATAACAATGATCCCGGTGGGGGGATTGCCGTTGGCCCGCTGGCTGATCAGCTTCAATGCAAACTTCAGCATCCCTCTGACTGCGATACTGTTTTCCAAGGTCCTTGAACCCTTTTTCGGGGGCAGACTCTTGGATGAAAAGGCGCTTCTGGCATGCTGGGTATTCTCCATAACCGCAGGGGTGATACTCTTTCCCATGGCACTGGGCCTGAGCCGGTTTGATCCATATCCGGCCGGGTGGGGGTTTTCATGTCTCTTTGTCCTGGCGTTCGCTGTTACGGTTGTGCTGTTGGCAATGAAAAACCGTTTTGCAGGGGTCTTGATTGCCGCCATCCTGGCCTATAACCTGCGTCTGTTAGAATCCACCAATCTGTGGGACTATCTGATCGATCCCTTCCTTGTCATTGTTTCGTGCGTTGCATTGGGCCGCTGCTTCTTGCAGAGATCGCTCAAAAAATCCCGGAGGTGTCAGGGATAGGGTCTTAGACGTGAGGGAGTTTACTTTTCCAGAGCTATCGTATAGGGTTAGAAATGATGACAGAAGCTTTTTGAGTGAATAGCGTCAGCTGAAGTGAGTAAAGGTGAATCAACGAGCCGTGTAACCAGCATAGTTTACACATAAAGTGAGTGGTTCAAGGTTTCCCGCTTTCGGCGGGATTCAAAGGTTATCGGCGTTATCATTGAACTCTATCTGACATGGTTGAAGCTATGGCGCGGGCAGGATATCGGCGGCAGGCCCCTCCTCCGTCTCGGGGCCTTATTGATTATCACGGGGATCGTATTGATCGGGATAGGGCTTTGCGCCGAACTCGTGGTCCGTACGTACTATGAGTCTTCCGGGAAACGGATCTATACCGTCCGTGAGGTGTTGGAGTGACAAAAGATATGCGCCGAAGGGGAGGGAATCTGATCCGGATCGGCATCAGTGCAGGACTTCTCATCTGGCTCCTCTTCCGATTTGATCTCAGGGGTGTATTCACCTATTTTGAAGACCTGAAGATATCTGTCTGGGCAGTCGCCTTTTTGATGATTCTGTTCGCCCAGGTCCTGAGCAGCATCCGGTGGTGGACATTGGCAAACACCTTTTCGTTTCCCGGGCGATGGCCGACCTATCTGGGGTTCTATTATGTGGGGATGTTTTTCAATCTGTTCCTCCCGACAGGTATCGGGGGTGACCTCTTCAAGGTGCACTTTCTGTCACGGGAGGAAGGGAGGAGATTGCTTGCCGCCTTTACGGTCGTGGGGGACCGTCTCTTCGGTCTGATTGCCATGTTACTTATGGGAGCGGCAGCCGTAAAACTGTGGCCGGATCTCCTTCCAAAACCTTTTACAGATTTTCTCTTCATCAGCAGCCTGATGGTCTTGGCAGCCTTGGCCGGATTGCCGATTCTCCAGCGGGCCATCAGGGGTATCTGGCCTGGCGTTTCCAGGCATCTTGAAGGCCTGTTTCTCCTCTGGCGGAAACCCAAGAGGCTCCTCTGTATATTGGGCCTTTCATTCTGTCTTCAGGCCTTAGGGATGGGGGCAGTGGCCCTCCTCGGGGCCGGCATCGGCATCAAACTGCCGCTACCCTTTTACTTTGCCAGTCTTCCCTTGGTGGGCATCATCACACTTATCCCTATCAGCTTTAATGGCATTGGTGTCAGGGAAGGGGCCTTTGTCTATTTTTTTGGCCTCAAAGGGATAGCGGCAGAGCCTGCATTCGGTCTCGGACTTCTTTTTTTTTCCGTCCAGGTGGCCTTAAGTCTACTCGGCGGGATCGCCTATGCTGCCGGTCTTCACCGGCGGTCGATCGTTAATAAGGGGCTAAAGTGACTAAAGTGAGCTAAAGTGACTAAAGTTGCAGGTGGAATCTTACATTATCTGACAGCATACAGTCTAAGAAAAAAATGCAAACAAACATTGTGTTGGTGATTGAACTCAAGTTTCCAGGTGTCAGGTTTTGGGTGTCAGGCATCAGGATAAAAAAACCCTGGTTGAGATATCCTTGATTTTAGTTCACTTTAGTCACTTCAAACTTTAGTCACTTAAGAAAATGACCCTATACAGATATATTATAAACGAGATATGGCCCACATTCCTGGCGAGCCTGTTGGTCTTTATCTTCATTATGGTGGCGGCCCGGATGCTTTCCATTACCGAATTGATCGTCACGCAGGGCGTACGCGTCACCCAGGTCTTCGGCATGGTCTTTTACCTGTTGCCTGACATCCTGACATTCGCCCTCCCCGCAGTGACCCTTATGGCCGTGGTGGTCGCCTTTCTTCGTCTCTCTGCCGACAGCGAGATTATTGCCATGAAGTCATCCGGGATCAGCCTTTACCAGATGTTGCCCCCGGTGGCGGCCTTCTCTTTCGTGGTTTTCCTGATCGGACTCGCCATCAGCGTTTTTGCGGCGCCCTGGGGCAACAGGGCCTTTAAGGATCTCATTTTCAAAATCGCCGAGTCAAGGGCGGACCTGGGCATCAAGGAGCGTGTCTTCTGTGAGCCCTTTGACCATCTGGT
>CAZACO010000523.1:0-3662 GCA_964483185.1 uncultured Desulfobacteraceae bacterium | reverse complement strand
TCAACTGCCGGTGCGGGCTTTTTCTCGGTTTCCAGTCCTGTCGAGGGAGGGGACAGCGCACTTCTTCAGGTATGAGATCAAGGAATGGCGATGGTTTCATATCGAGGACGCGGCCATTGAATGACCGTCGATTCACATGGGACAGGATGAGATGCGAGCGGGCCCGGGTCATCCCCACGTAAAAGAGGCGCCGCTCCTCTTCCGGGTCACGGTTTCCGAAAAGGAGACAGGGGAGGAGCCGGTCCTCACACCCGGTGATAAAGGTGACCTGCCATTCGAGGCCCTTGGCCGCATGAAGGGACATCAATGCGAGCCGGTCACCGGCCATGAGCGCATGATCGATGCCCCTTTCAATGGAAAGGGTGTCTAGGAAGGATGCCATATCTCCTTCACAATGCCTCGCCAGATCCCTGAGACGCTCCAATGCCTTTGTGGCGTCTTCCGAATCGGTGGCAAGGCCGAGTGATGTCAGGGCCTTATCCAACAGGTCCAAGATACGGGCGTCATTTTCAAGTGGCATGAGCCTCTTTTGCACGGACGGGTGGGTCCCGGAGTTTACTTGTGCGTAAGCATGGATATAGTAAGGGGTATCAGGATACCGGAGGGTCTGGAAATAACGCCAGAGAATATTGACCGGATATTTGGATATGAGCGGGGTTTCCCCGGACCGAATGAAGGGGATGCCCGCCCGGTCCAGGGCCTCTTGGAGGGCATCACCCTGGACGTTCAGACGATAGAGGACGCTGATGTCTCCGAACCCTAATGAGCCTTCGCCCTCGTGCGCGGCCACCCTGCCGCTGTCAATGGAGAAATGTGATGTGCCGCCGAGCAACTTCTCTACCTGTTCCACGATCATCTCTGCCTCTTCCGATTCGGTGCGGCAGGGGGCGATAGCGATAGGGCCTCCTCCCGACGCGTCGGAAATCAGGGGCCGTTCCTTTTGGATGACGGCGGCAGATCCCTTGAGAATGTCCGGGGTGGATCGGTAATTCCGGGTCAGGATGATTTCTTTAGCGCCTGGAAAATCCTGGGTGAAGCGGTAGAAGTTGCTGACATCCGCGCCGCGGAACCCATAGATGGCCTGATCCGGATCCCCGATGGCACAGAGCTCGCCTTTCCCGCCCTCAATCATACGTTTCAGGATCTCGACCTGGATCGGATTGGTGTCCTGATACTCGTCCACAAATAGCCAACGGAACGTTTCGCCGTACGCCTTGGATAGCTCCCGATGGTCTTGAAGGACCTTCAGTGCCTCTACCTCTAACTCGTCGAGGTCCAGCATGCCGGCCGCCCTCAACATCCGCTGGTATTGGGAGCAGAGGGGGAAGAGTTTGTTATCATAAGGGCGTTTCAGGGGTTCCGGAACCGATTCGGCCCTCCAATGGGAGAGGGCCTTCAGGAAATGGGTCAGGGACGGTTTGCCGGCGCCTGTTCGATCGAGAAGTTCTCTTGCGATATTTTCTCTGTCGACCTCTGAGCAGAGGGCAAAATCGCATGGCAGGCCCGTTTTGGCGCCATGCTTTCGGAGGATATCGAGACAGAATCGATGAAACGTGGCCACACGAATCGGGCTTCCATGAGGCCCCGAGAGGAGCTTAGCAATTCTTTCCCCCATCTCTCTTGCGGCCTTTCTCGTGAAGGTGAGGGCGAGGATCTGTTCCGGCCGTGCCTTGCCTTCACGGATGAGATGACTGATCCGGTGTGTCAGCGTCAGGGTTTTCCCTGTGCCCGGGCCTGCTACGATTAAAAGATGGCCCTTTTTGTGCAAGACGGCCGTTTTCTGCTCGGGGTTCAGGGGAATCAGAATCGGGTCTGACGGCAATTCGGTGGGATGTGCCGTCGCTTTCCTTTTGGTTCGGGCCTTTTTTCGCAGCCGGGCGGGTGCGGGCGCAGCAGGGACCTTTGGCGTGGGGTTTACGAAGAGGGCCATCTGTCCGGTCGTTGCCTCTTTTTCTGCATGTTGAAACAGGTGAATGGTCCCGAAGTGGCCGTCATAACCCTCCTCTCGGATCACCTGATTGCGCCGCATCCTCTCCACCGCCTCGGCCAACACAGGGCCGCCCGAGGCCAGCAGGCGATCTGAGGGGACATCCATCAGGATCTCTAATTCAGGCCCGAGATCTGACAGGAGCCTTTCATAGAACAGGGTCGCCTTTTTGGTTGCCGGACCACAGCCAAGAATTTCGGAGAGGATTTCAGGAAGGGGGATCAGGCTGTGGAAGTCTGTAGACAGGCGGGGCGTCCTGCGATCCGAAAGCTCGTATACCCGGCTGAGGACGCCTACCGTAAGCGGTTTCCGGCATACGGGACAGATCCCGTTGAGATGAACGGTCTCTTCCGGAATGAGCCTGACCCCACATTTGCGGTGACCGTCTAAATGGTATTTCCCTTCTTCTGGAAAGAACTCGATGGTGCCGGCAAATCCCTTGCCGCTCTTCATGGCCCGGATCATATGAGGATAGTCGAGCTGCGTGTCAAACAGGTTGGCCTCACGGCCCAATTTACCCGGGGAGTGGGCATCCGAATTAGATACCAAGATATAGCGGTCCAAGGCGGACAAACATCGGTTCATAGGGGGATCGGAGGACAGGCCGGTTTCCAGGGCATAAATATGCCCGGTAAGATCTTCGAAACACTCCTCTATGGTGTCAAACCCGGACTTGGACCCGAAGAGGGAAAACCAGGGCGTCCAGATGTGTGCGGGGATGAAAAACGCATCTTCGCTCGTCTCCAGGGTGATCTCTAAAAGGTCTTTTGAGTCAAGCCCCAATATGGGCCTTCCATCAGAGGAGATATTTCCGATCCGGTCCAGACGCCGGTTGAACTTTAAAACGGCGTCCATATGGGGCATGAGGATCAGATGGTGGAGCTTTCTGGTTCGGCCGTTTTTTTTGTAGATGCAGCTTATCTCCCCTGTCAGGAGGAAGCGCGCGGGTCCCGGACAGGAAGGAGGGGACTCTGAATCGACAACCCTCTGGAGTTCAGGCTTTAACTGGTAGAGCCCGTTGTGGGGTGAGTCAACCAATTTATCTCCCAGTTCCGAGATCCACCCCGGGTGGGTGAAATCCCCTGTTCCAACCACGGCGATCCCTTTTTTTTGCGCCCACAGGGAGAGGTGTTCAGGATCGAGTGCCTTTGAAGTGGCCCTGGAAAAGCGGGAATGGGTATGAAGGTCTGCGATGAATTTCATTTCTTTCAAAAACCATATCCGGAGAGAGGTGTCAACCATGTGTGGGTTCGGATCCAGGAAAAAATGGAATTTTTTCTTCGTTCTTTCTTGGCCAGCGTCGTCAAAATCCTTCATGCCTGACCGCGATATCTATTCCTTATCAAATATCAAATCGTTACCACCTTCCATGAAATCCCTCTCCGGCAAAATGATTCGGTCACAACGAAAAATCAAGGCAAAAAAAGTGAAAATCTCCAAAAAAGATGAAAAAATAAAGTTAGCCGGAGATTGATATTGTGGAATAATTTGTCCACAAAAATATCAATAACAGTAACTGACTAAAGTTACATATGATTCTGCGTATCAGAAATCATTCCTCTTATCGACCTGTTACATACCTGATCCCCATTTTGCCTGTAAACGGAACCGGTTATCTGCTGTCGAAAAGCAGAGGGCACGTAAGTGTTCATTCCCCTCCATGACCTTTGACAGG
>CAZACO010000522.1:0-3663 GCA_964483185.1 uncultured Desulfobacteraceae bacterium | reverse complement strand
CTAAGGGCAACATGGGATCTACCCTCAAGCTCCATCATAAGATTACAGATCGACATCCGGAGTATGTTTCGCCACGCTCAGTTTCCAGTCGGGCTCCCGCTTTTCCAGGAATGATGCCACGCCTTCCTGCGCGTCAGCCCGGGATGAGGTCCATCTGAACAGGAGCGATTCCTGGGGCCCCAGTTCAGGAAAGGATGCGTTTAACCCTTTCCAGAGCAACTGCTTTGAAATGGCTACCGAAACCGGGGCGGCCCGGAGGACTTCGCGGGCCCGTTCCGTGGTTGCTTCCAGAACCTGATCAGCAGGCAGCGCGGCGCTGGCCAGTCCCAGGTCAACGAGTTCGCGGCCGCGGATCATACGACCCGTGAGCAGAAGGTCTGCCGCATTTGACAGACCGGCTATCTGCGGCACGATCTTATGCGACCAGAGTTCGGGAAGCACGCCGCGCCGCACGAAAGCGAACTGCACCTTGGCGTCTTCGGCCACGATCCGGACGTCACAGGTCATGGGATAGGTGATCCCCACGCCGATCGCATGCCCATTGATGGCCGCGAACACGGGTTTGCGGATCTGCCATGGGAAGGGACCGGCATAGCCATGGTATCGGCGCTCTTCCTCTGTCAAGGTCTCACCCGTTTCCGTTGAAAAGCTGTCGAAAGCCTTGTCTCCGGCCGAGAGATCAGAACCTGCGCAGAAGGCGCGACCCGCCCCGGTTACGACAACGGCGCGGATCTCATCGTCCTGATCACAGCGTAGCATGGCAAGGCCGAGCTCACTCCTCATGACAGCGTTCCAGGCGTTTAGATGCTCAGGCCGGTTTAATGTGATGGTTGCAACACGATCTTGAACCTCAAAAAGAATCGTCTCATAATTCATTCGGTATCTCCTTACGCGGGTTCTCAACTATAGGGCTTTTTCGAGGAGCTGAAGCAGTTCCCCGTCGGTCAAGACGATCAAGCTCCCTTTCAAGCTGCTGGCGTTTCGAGCCTTTGCCACGACGCCAGGGAAAAGGGATCGTTTAACCGAGAAGGTCTTAAAAGGCGGTTCTCCACCCATGAGACGCCGTCTGCCGCGCGCCGGCCCATTCCGGCGGCTGTCGGGACAACTTCGTGAAGGACGCCCGGGCCGAAAATAATGCGGGTAGTGGTTGCAAATTCTGATCTCATGGGTCATTATCTGTCTGTTTTCAGGGGATGGCTGGCCTGTTTTTTGAAGCACATGGGTTGAAGCCGCAAAAAGGCGCCCTGGGGCAATCGGCGCTTCATTTCACAAAGAAGGCAGCCGATGCAAATTAAATTCCTAGTAAAATCAATATATTATAAGCAAACCGAGCTCGATGTTCGTTTAATTACGAGACGCCCAAGTGTTTGAACCTGAAATTGCGATGCAGGCCATGGCACCCGCATCCCTACCAGAGGCAGGGGCTCCCGATTCCAGCTTGGCTTATAACCGTTTTGGCAAAGCGGCGTCAAGGGTTCGTCTGGATCGGAACCATTATCATGTTGATGATGATATTTCTCTGAGGGCGGCTTTCAGCCGCGGAAAAACGATTCGACTGCGCCACTTATGAACGAAGAGCCGATAAGGAGCTGAAAAGATGGTGAATCACCCATCTAAACGGTCCTCAAGACCGCAGTTGCTCTGCATTCCCAGGCGGGGATGCAAAGGATTTGTTGCCTTCAGCGTCGCGTTGCTGATCCTCTGGCTGGCAGGGGCGGCCGTGGCGTCAGACGGTGACCTGGATACCTGTGGTTTGTTGGAGAAGACCCTGAGGAACATCGATGTCCACACGTCAGGTGTTGATATCTACTGGAAGGAGAGGCTTCGCCTGGAGAGCAGGAAAAAGGCCGTAAAGATCCAGATCGGGGGGATTGTCCAGCTGGATTCTGGCTATATCGGGTCGGACAGCGAACTGGAAAGGGCCTTCCCCGGTCTGCGCGGATACAACACGGATTTTCGCAGGTTGCGGCTGACCACTTTCACGACCCTGTACGACACCGTCGACATCAAGTTCGATATCGATTTTGCGCGACAGCAGGCGATCAAGGACTTCTGGGTCGGGATGCGGAATCTTCCGGTGGTGGGAGACGTGAGGGCCGGGCATATGAAGGAACCGTTTTCATTAGAAGAACTCACCTCCAATACCAATCTGACCTTTATGGAAAGGAGTCTCCCCATTCTGGCATTCTCTCCCAGCCGGGACGTGGGGGCCCTGTTCCAGAACACGGCCCTGGGTGACCGACTGACATGGTCGGCCGGCGCATTCATGATCACCGGTTCGTTCGCCAACCTGGGGAATGCAGCGGATCGACTGTCCAATCTCTATGGTTATGCCTTCACCGGGCGGATCACCGGCCTTCCCTGGTATTCAGACAACGGCAGGCGGCTGATGCACACAGGCCTCTCCTACACCTACCAGGACCGGGATGAAACAAGCAAGAACTCGCGGCTGAAACTGAGCGCCCTCCCCGAGTCTTACCTTACGGACAAGCGACTCGTCAGCACCCCTTCCTTTTTTACCGGTGGCATGCACATGATAAACCCGGAATGGGCCGTTGTCCTGGGCCCGCTCTCGTTTCAGGCCGAGTATGTGCAGGCATTTGTGGATGCGGATAGATCGGGCGACCCCGGGTTCTGGGGGGGTTACGTGTACGGCAGTTATCTTCTTACCGGGGAACATCGCACCTACGATATGAAAAAGGGGATCTTTTGTCAGGTGAGGCCCAAAGGCAATTTCCAGTTCTCAGGAGGCGGATGGGGGGCCTGGGAGCTGGGGCTCCGGTTCTCGTATGTTGATTTGAACGGTGGGAGGATCAGGGGCGGGAGAGAAAACAACGTCACGGCGGGCCTCAACTGGTATATCGACCCCAACATCCGCATGATGATCAACTATATCCACGCCAACGCCAGGGACCGAGCGACCCCCCTGATCGATAACGGGAATGCAGACATCGTTCAGGGACGGCTTCAAATCAATTTCTGAAACAGGGCACGCGAGATCAGGAGGAAGCGGCATCATCAACAATGGCAACAGGCCGCACCCAGCCCGCGCTGGCCCCTTTGATGTTGGTAGGGAAGCAGCAGACCTTGAAGCCGAAGGGTATCCCGATAGCCGCTAAGTTGGCCATCTTTTCCATGTGGCAATAGCCGACGGTGATCCCTGCAAAATGGGCCTCCCATATGACCTTGGGATCCCCTGTTTTCTGGAACTCTTTGGCCAGATAGGGGAGTGGCCGATCCCAGCTCCAGGCATCAATCCCGGCTACCCGTATCCCCTGTTCCGTCAGAAAGAGGGTGCTGTCCCTGTCCATACCCGCCCCCTTAACCAGGTATTCCTCTGTCCCCCAGGCCTTGTCAGCCCCGGTCTGAATGAGCACAATGTCTAACGGCTTGAGTTCATAACCGATGGCATCGAGCGCTTCTTTTAGGTCTTTGGCTGTAATCCTTTCTCCATCCGCCTTGTGCCGGAAGTCGAGGACCACCCCGTCGCTGAAGCACCACTCAAGGGGTACCTGATCGATGGTCAGGGCCGGTTTCCCCTGATCCATGGTGGGATGGTAATGATACGGCGCATCCAAATGCGTACCTGAATGGGTGGTAAGCGTCAACGTCTCCACCGCCCACCCCAGGCCCCCCGGCAACTGATCTTTCCTGACACCCGGA
>CAZACO010000521.1:0-3668 GCA_964483185.1 uncultured Desulfobacteraceae bacterium | reverse complement strand
GGGGCCTGAATTTCCGTTCCCTTGCCATTTTTGAAGATCAGGAACAGATCAACCGCAAGGTGCTTGCCAGGTTCAGTGATGTATCGGAAAAGCAGTTCTCCAGCCTCGGAACAAACCGTGAAAGGATTAAGCGGTATTTGGACGAAGCGATAACATAGCAGATAAGACCTATCCCATTCTCAAGATTCTCATAGACTCTTATCATTATGAGTGAAATACTCCGAGCCGATATAAAACCGGGAACCCGCGTCATGGTTGTGCAGAAGCAGGATCAGCGATCCGGAAAACTGACGGAGGGGATCGTCAAGGATGTCCTCACGAAATCCGCCACGCATCCCCATGGGATCAAGGTCCGTCTGGAAAGCGGCATTGTAGGGCGCGTGAAAAAGCTCATTCCCTGAAGTCCGCATGGATTTTTCTAGGCACTGGTGCGGAGAGGCCGACGTTGCTGAAAAGATGAATCGGCGAAGCGGAGGGCAAATAGCATAACGGATAACGGCGGAATGGGAGAGGGGATAGGCAGTTACACGTTTGTCCAATGTCAGGGGCAGACCCCGATTTCCACCGATAAAGATATCGTGCGCGGTCATATCGCCTGGGATGAAGAGGCAGGCGGAGAACTCCCTTGTCTGGTTATTGATGGCAAAGAACTCTCCTGGCATGAGTTTGGCAGAATGCTGATGACCTATGAAGGGTTTCATTTCAAACTGGAGATATTTGAGGGGAGCGAGGAAAAATAGCGCCTTTTCATGTGCGGGGCTCGAAAGGGGTCGCCCGGCCTTGATCAATATCCTCTATCCAAACCCAACTGGCAAAGAAGTTCCGGAATCTTGAGATCCGGCTGTATGATGGTGAACAAATACAGGCAGTTCTCGAGGCGTTTGGGCAGCTAACAACACGCAGTGAAAAGCCCGGAAAACTGCTAATCGAATTTGAAGTCAAGGACCCGAAAGCGTTTTATGCGAAGAGCCAAAGACAAATCGACAAATTTTAAGTGATATCATAAAGATAAACGCCCAAGGGTAACGTAGCGGGGAGATTCCGGGTGCATTCAGCCTGTTCGATATTCATTACTGACCCCTTTTCTTTACTAATCCTGGACCACAATATAGGGTCGGAGATATGTGGTTGACACACAAGGCCATACGCCCTATACTTTTCACGTCAGACCCAACTTCTTATTGTTTCAGCCATCGCCTCATAACGTTTATAACCACGGATTATGACCCAACAAGTTCTCAGCAATCAAGAAACATGGCCAACCCATGATGTAGTTGAACCTGGGATTGAGGACAGGATTGCATATTCAACCCCCTGCGGCGTCTTGTACCAGGGGGACCTTGTAAAACTTCTTCCTTACGTCCGCAATGATTCCATTGATACTGTATTTGCCGATCCTCCCTTTAACCTTTCTAAAGTATATGGCACTCGGGTAAATGATAATCGTTCGGATGGGGAATACATTTCCTGGTGTAAGGATTGGTTAGATCAATGCATACGAGTGGTTAGACCAGGAGGAACGATATTTATTTACAATCTGCCGAAATGGAACATCACTTTGGGCAGCCACCTGACTGAGTCCGGGATGATATTCCGGCATTGGATTGCTGTGAATATTAAACTTTCCTTGCCAATTCCGGGGCGTCTTTATCCTTCCCATTACAGCCTCCTATATTTCACAAAAGGGAAACCAAAGACTTTCAAAAAGATCCGCACGCCAATAGAGGTTTGTCGTCATTGTGGAAAAGAGCTGAAGGACTACGGAGGACACAGGGGAGCAATGAACCCCAATGGAGTCAACCTGACTGATGTCTGGAATGACATCACACCGGTGAGACACTGGAAATTCAAAAGCCGGAAGAGAACTGCAAATCAACTATCCACAAAACTTCTCGAGCGCGTTGTCCAAATGACTACTCGGGAATGCGATATTGTCCTGGATCCTTTCGGGGGCAGCGGTACAACGTATGATGTATGTGAAAGGTTGGATAGACACTGGATCGGAATGGAGATCGAAAACTGCGACGTGATTATCGAGCGGCTACAAACAGAGGATCTTAGCCCACACGAATCTACAGACTATGTCGAAAGTTGAAACAAGGACAAACTTTGAACTTACCCAGCATTTCTGATGTCCTCACCCAAAATCTAACAGAGAAACTGTTTTCGGCCAAGTATCAGCTCTTACCGAATCTGGACGACGTCTACGAATTAGAACTCGCCTTTTATGAAAATCAAATTTTATCAGATAAAGAACTCCTGAGAAACGGGGCCTATTTTGCCCGCGTCGGGGACATCTTCACGCGCCATTTCCTCATGTGTACAGGGGAGGCGTTGAAGCTGCCCGTGCATTCCTCCGCCAGGTTAAGGTCCTTTTTTGAAAAAAACCTTTTCAGAACCGGATATGCAACACATGGCCTCTTTCCGTACCGAGGGAAATTCCATCCCCAAATGATAAAAGGCCTCATAAACATCATGGGCCTAAAGCCGGGTGATGTGATTTTGGACCCCATGATGGGCTCTGGAACCGTATTGGTTGAAGCCTCTTTGATGGGGATACATTCAACAGGCGTTGACGCAAGTCCATTTTGCAGGTTTATGACCC
This sequence comes from uncultured Desulfobacteraceae bacterium, assembly GCA_964483185.1. Classification (GTDB taxonomy): domain Bacteria; phylum Desulfobacterota; class DSM-4660; order Desulfatiglandales; family Desulfatiglandaceae; genus CAZACO01. The sequence goes on along the minus strand of CAZACO010000521.1, from coordinate 1,063 downwards.
AGACAAAGCTCGATGCCCTTACCATGTCATTGACGCGAGCACGAAGAGCTTTGACCAATTATGATGAAGTCTTTAATTATTTCCAAAAAAAGACCGGAAATAAACCCTCTGTTCCCAAAACACGAAAAAGGAAAACCACCGGCGATGTGATGTCGGTTATGGATCCGGCCGCGGAATATGCCACAAAGGAAAATCGCGGTCGTTTAACAAAGGAGCAGAAGGAAACTTCCGATACTTACAACTTCCTTTTGCTGGCTTATTTGGATAGTGTCGGATATTCTGAAAGAAGTCAACGAAAGACGCCAATCGAACTGTTCAAGGCTATTCTTGAGAGATATCTGTTTGTTGCAGAAAAAATCCAGTCTGTCTTAGCAGGCTCTGAATCGGATCTCGCGTCTGCGAGGGCACTAGAAGGTGATGCAAGGAGCCTTCCTATTGACGATTCAAGCATCGACGGAATTATCTTTTCCCCTCCTTACAGTTTTGCCATTGATTACCTAAAAAATGATGCCTTTCATTTGAATTATCTGGGCGTGGAGATGGAGCGCCTTCGAGATTCAATGATTGGCCTTCGGGGAAGAAGGCTGGCCGATAAGTTTGAAGCCTACCAAAAGGACATGGGAAAGGTCCTTTCTGAATGTTCCCGCGTCCTTAGTTCAGGCGGGATATGTACCATTATTATTGGTACCAATAACAACCAACTTGGGAAAGTATTGGGTATGCCTGCGGAAAATGTGCCTGGCCTTCACGAAATCTTGGTCGAAATGGGTTCGAAATACGAACTCAATCTGATCAAAATGATAAGCCGCCCCATTACAGGAATCTCAAACACAATGCGTCGTGAATACATAGTGATGCTTCAACGGAAATAGGGTCTATTGGAGCGCTCTTCCATCAGTCCCCTTCTTAATTCGTGGAACGTCCTTACTAACCGCATCATGTTCAATGGCTATGACGACGAGCAAACCCTCGTCAACGTGCAGAGCACCCCATAGGGGGAAATAAGGCCTTAATTCACGGAAATTGCCAACCCGATCCGTGAGGTAGTTATACATTTCGCGGG
>CAZACO010000520.1:0-3669 GCA_964483185.1 uncultured Desulfobacteraceae bacterium | reverse complement strand
GATGATATATATGAATTTTTAAATAGCAGTTTAGAACGTATTGGGGCCGTTTTAAACGTAAGCCGAGTCTATCTTTCTGAACACCACCATGATACGGACACTATGGATAATACAGTTGAATGGGTCGCTGTGGATATATCCCCGCAAAAGGAAGGCCTTCAAGGAAGTCCTAAAAGTGCTTTCCCGTGGTGGATGAACAGGCTGAAGAGTAATCAAATCGTAAATGTTAAGGATATTGAAGATATACCAGGAGAAAATGAAAAGGAAATACTGCGAAAACAAAACATTAAATCTTTTTTAGCCGTGCCGCTTTTTGTGAAGAAAAAATATTACGGGTTTATCGGATTCGATGAATGTAAGTATCAGCGTGAATGGCTGGTTGAGGATATAAATATATTAAAGACCACTTCACAAGTCATTATCAGGTCAATTGAATCCAAGATGGAGGCAGACGAGGTAAAAGACTCGGAGAAGAAATACCGAACCCTATTTGAAGACTCGTTAGAAGCCATGAGCCTTACACAAGGAGGTGTACTGGTCGATGTGAATCCCGCATGGTTAAAGGTGCATGGTTTCGAAGATAGATATGAAGTCATTGGGAGGCCTATTTTAGATTTCATCCATCCGGAGGATTATGAGGTTTTCGAAAAACGAAGAAAAATGTGGCCGGAGTTAAAGGAGCGCATATTTCAGCTTAGAGATATTCGAAAAGATGGCTCAACGATTTATGTCGAGGTGTGTTCAAGCGGGATGGTTTTTAGCGGAAAAGACTCAATTCTTGCAACTGTTCGGGACGTAACCGAACTAAAACATGTACGACAAGAAAGAATAAATTTAGAGGCCCAACTCCAAAGGGCTCAGAAAATGGAAGCGATCGGGACACTTGCAGGGGGAGTCGCTCACGACCTTAATAACGTATTATCCGGCATTGTAAGTTATCCGGAATTATTATTAATGGAGGTTCCCGAAGACAGCCCTTTAAGGGACCGAATCTTAACCATACAAAAGTCGGGAGAAAAAGCCGCCACTATCGTCCAGGACTTGCTTACACTGGCAAGGAGGGGTATTTCCGTTACTGATGTTGTGAATCTCAATATGATTGTTCATGAATATTTGATGAGCCCTGAATTTGAAAGGCTAAAGCAATACCATCCTAAAATCCGGGTAGAGATAGAGACTGAAAACCAATTGTTAGGCATTTTAGGATCATCGGTCCATCTTTCTAAAACTGTTATGAATTTGGTCTCAAATGCTGCTGAGGCCATGCCTGATGGTGGAAAGATGTCAATAGTAACCGAAAACAGATATATAGATAGACCCATTAGAGGTTATGACAATATTGAAGAAGGTGAATATGTTGTTATGAAAGTAAAGGATGAGGGGATAGGGATTCCTTCCGAAGATTTGGATAAAATATTTGAGCCATTCTATACAAAAAAAGTGATGGGGAGAAGCGGAACCGGCTTAGGCATGGCAGTCGTTTGGGGAACGGTAAAAGACCATAAGGGATATATTGAAGTTCAAAGTAGGCAAGGGTATGGGACTGAATTCACCCTCTATTTTCCGATAACCAGGAACAAAAAGATCAAAAACGAATCCAAATTATTAATGGAAGAGTATATGGGAAAAGGAGAGTCAGTTTTAGTGGTTGATGATGTTAAAGAACAGAGAGAGCTGGCATCCGGATTTTTAGAAAAACTGGGTTATGATGTCACATCCGTTTCAAGTGGAAAAAAAGCAGTCGATTATATCAAAGATAATTCAGCGGATCTCTTGGTTCTGGATATGATTATGACCCCCGGGATTGATGGCCTTGATACTTATAAAGAGATTATAAAAATCAACCCGAGACAAAAAGCAATAATCGCCAGCGGGTTCTCTGAAACGGATCGTGTTAAAGAGGCACAAAGACTTGGCGCCGGGTCATATGTCAAAAAACCCTATACCTTAGAAAAGATGGGAGTTGCCATAAGGGAAGAATTGGATGCAAAGAAGGAGTAACTTCAAACCGGTTCGTTTTCTTACCTGTCCCCAGTATCATGTTTAACCTGATACCACCCATTCGGATATTGTATTCTCAATCGCCTGGACATGGCACATCACATTCAACAATATGAGTCAAGGGTTGACTTGGCCCATTCTATGAGGAATTTATCCCAAAAAATCGTTGGATCTTTTTAAGAGTCTCCCCATAAAATGTCTCGCCATCTATCTTATGGGCCTCATAGCGGCTTTTTTTGGCTTCCGTATCCATCATGTTTTTTGTCAGGATAGCGGTGAGGCGTTTCGCTATCTCCGGGTCTGCTTTTATATAGGGGGCGATATCCTCTTTCCTAATCTCAAACAGATATACATCGGTGATGGCAAAAACCGTGGCTGTTCTGGGCTCGCCGGTGAGAAGCGCTATCTCGCCGAAAAAATCCCCTGCTGATTTCCGGGCCACTTCAATCGAGTTTCCGTCCGGCATTTCAACCCTTATGCCGACCACGCCTTCTGCAATGATGTACAGGGAATCCGTGGAGTCTCCCTGCCTGATGATCGTCTCGTTTGCAGAGAAATGGTGCCCCTGCATCTTCTGGTTCAGATCTGATTTGGCCTCATCGCTAAACGGCTGAATGATCCCTATGTCCTGAAGAATCGATGAACTTACCTGGAATTTCGACACCTCTTTCTGAAGGTCGTTGACGGCCTTGCTCAGTTGTTCAATGGCACAGAAGGATTCCTGTAAAGACCCCATGGTATGATCCATGTCTTCGCTCAGTTTAATTATTGCATTCTCGATCTTCCCGGCCTTTTGTGACTGATCCCCCATGGCATCCTTCACATTCTCAAAATTGGGTGATAACAGCTGAACCTGCTCGATAATCCTTGTGAGTTGCGTACTGATGGTGTCAACATCCTGAACCCCGTAGCGCATCTTTGCAAAGAACTTATCCATCTCCATGACACCTACAGCAACAACAGATTGCATCTCTTGTACCATACTCTCAATATCCAGCGCGGCCACAGCCGTTTGATCCGCCAGCCTGCGGATCTCACGTGCAATAACAGAGAACCCCCTCCCCCATTCTCCGGCCTTCTCGGCCTCAATGGAGGCGTTGAGCGATAGAAGATTTGTCTGCTCGGCGACTTTGGTGATGGTTGTGACGACAGTGGTAATCGTATCCGCTTTTTCGTTTATGGCTTCCAGCCTGTCTGACATGGATCTGGATGCATCTTCCATCCCGTGCATGGTCTCCTGCATACGAACCAGACCGGTTTGACCGGTGCTGGCGATATCAGCCGTTCCCTGGGACATGGAGGCCACTTGATGAATGGTGTCCACCAGATGGGCGGTGATATGGGAGACCTCATCGATCGACTCGTGTACCTTTTTCATGGAATCCATCTGGGTTGCCACCATGGCTTCCTGATGTTTTGCCGTTGCGAATAGCTGTGTGGATGAAGATGCAACCTGTATCCCCGATTTCTGAACCTGGCCGACAAGTGAGTTCAGGTTTTCAGTCATCGTCGCCATGGCCATGAGTGAGCGCCAGGCTTCGTCATCGGTTTGAAATGTCTTGTCACCCTTTATGGCCTCTAAGAGTCTCCCCACGGAGCCGACTGCAGATGATAGATCTCCCTGGGCAATCTCCCCGGCGATTGAAGAGATCTTGGCCATCGGCTTTA
>CAZACO010000519.1:649-3684 GCA_964483185.1 uncultured Desulfobacteraceae bacterium | reverse complement strand
TGGCCGAGAGATAGAGCATCTTGTCAAATCCGGTCATCTTCTGCTCGATGATCTGCGTCACGCTGTTTTCAACGGTCTCGGCTGAGCCCCCCGGGTAGAAGGCAGTGATGGCAATGGACGGCGGGGCGATGGGGGGATACTGGGAGATGGGCAGGTTGTGGATAGCCAGGCCGCCTGCCGCCATCATGATGATGGCAATAACCCACGCGAATACGGGGCGATCCAGGAAGAATCTCGATAACATCACGCGCCTCCGTCAGTTCGATTTTGCGGCTGGCTGAGCCGTCCGCCCATGTTTCGCATCCTCTTTGCCTTCAGCTTTGAAGGGGACCTCCTTCACGGAAGCACCCGGCCGCACCCTTTGCCTTCCCTCGACGATGACGCGATCGCCCTCTTGAAGACCCTTCGCAACGAGCCACTTATCGCCGATAGCGCGATCCAGCTTAAGCATCCGCTGCTGAACCTTGCCTTCGTTGTTCACGATCAGCGCGAGGGGGTCCCCTTTGGGATTGCGGGCTACGGCCTGTTGAGGAATGAGGATGGCCTGATCATTGACGCCCTCCCTCACCACCGCCTGGACGAACATGCCTGGCAGCAATACGGCATCGGGATTGGGAAAGACAACCCGCAGGATCACGGAACCCGTGGTCGGGTCTACCGTTACGTCGCGAAACTGAAGGACCCCTTCCAGGGGATATTCGCTGCCGTCTTCCAGGAGGAGGCTGACCCTGTTCTGGCCCTTTCCGCTTTGACTGAGGCGACCCTGATTCAGGTTGCGTTTCAGGCGCAACAGTTCAGTGGTGGACTGGGGCACGTCCACATAGATCGGGTCCAGTTGTTGGATGGTCGCCAGGGCCTGGGGTTGATACGCGGTCACGATCGCACCCATTGTGACGTTGGATCTGCCGATCCGGCCCGAGATGGGTGCAGTGATTTTTGTGTATCCCAGATTGATACGGGCTGTCTGAAGCGCTGCTTTTGCCTGCTGGATGGCCGCTTCCGCCACACCTATTGCCTTCCGGTCGCTCTCCACCTGGGCCTCGGCGGCCTGCAGCACGGCCTCGGACACTTCGGCATCGGTGATGGCCTGGTCTCGTCCGCTTTCGGAGACGGATCTGTCCTTGAACAATTTCTCAAACCGATCGCGGTTTGTCCGGGCAAGTTTGAGGGTGGCCCGCTGCCGGCTGACGCCGGCGATGCTCGCTCCCAGGCCTGCCCGTGCTTTTTCGGCGGTCTCCTGCATGGCGGTGAGGTTGGCCGCAGCCGTGTCGAACGCCGCCTTAAAAGGAGCAGGATCGATCTGATAGAGCACCTGCCCGGCCTTGACATCGGAGCCTTCGGTAAACAGGCGTTTCTGGATAAGACCGTTGACCTGGGGACGGATTTCCGCGACCAGGTAGGGGGAGGTTCGGCCCGGCAACTCCGTGGTCAGGACGACGGACTGCGTCGATATGGCCACCGTGGCCACTTCCGGTACAGGACGAGGCGGCTGAGATTGTGTCGGCCGGTCGCAGCCGGTCAGGATCAGACCCCCGGAGAGAATACCGATGCCGACAATGAACTTAACTCTGTTCTTCATGATGGGTTCTCCTTGCCTTCAGAGGAACACTCTCCTCACGCACCCACACGGAATGATTGATCTGGCCGAATTCCGAAAACGCGGCGGCCAGTTGCAGCCCCAGGTGAGATTGCTTCGGGTGCTTCAGCAGCATGAAATCGAAAGGGTGGGAGGGACCGAATCCATCCCGGCCCTGGCCAGCCATTTCATGGAGCGAAAATCGAGGGAACTCAAGATTCGCGCCCTGCCGGCCCTTGACAGCGGATTCCTGGATCGCTTGCAGGCGTATCATTGGCCGGGAAACGTGAGGGAACTGGAGAACCTGGTGGAGAGGGCGCTCATCCAGAACCAGATCGCAGGCGGTGTAGGTCCCTTGAGACTGGATCGCTTCCCCACGGCCCAACAGACCGACACATCCGAGGTTCAGGTGAAAGGACCCGATCCTATTCTGCCCCTAAATGAGGCCATGAAAAATTACATCCGTCAGGCCCTGGCCCGCACCGGCGGGAAGGTGGAAGGCAAGGACGGGGCCGCGCATCTCCTCGGCCTGCATCCCAGCACCCTGCGGGGTCGGATGAAACGGCTGGGCATCCCTTATGGAAGAAAAAATCTGTCTCCCACATATTAGGCCAGGCGGCCTAATTCCGCTTTTCTGAGGGCGATCCTCGCCTTTGCAAGCCTTCCGTAGTACTCCCGGATCTTCTTTGACTGCCCGCGTACCACGGCCTTGAGCAGATCCCCCTCCAGTTCCGCTACCTCCAGGAGCTTGTAATAGTCCAAGGACTCCTTGAGATGGGCAAGCACGATAAGACCGGTGAGCAGGGGGTGATTGTTGGTCACGTTGGCATCCTTGAACTGCATCCCGTGCTCGAGCTCAACCTCCAGACCCGCCTGGAATTCTTTAGGATCGATCGCCATATTGCGAGTGTTGACCTCTGCAAGAATGATTTTTACCTCTTTCAGGGACAGCTTAGGCCCTTTCTTTTGGGTCCAGTCGCTGATCCGGAGTTCCTTACAGACCCTTTTAACCTCTTCCACGGTAACATACTTGGGAATTTTCATACCTTTCTCCTCTATTCTCTTGAGTTTTGTTAAACCTACTCCCCGAGGTCTCCAAAAGGATAGGTGGGGAGGGAGGTTTGCATGAGAAATTATTAGAGGTTAGCACATGTGCGATGGGAATGTAAGGGCTCGCTCAAAAATAACTTTGCAGAATTGACGCTCAGATTCAGGTCAGATTTGGTTGCCGCGATTGAGTGAAGCCACAGGAATAGTGAACTATTTCGAGGACTTCAGGATTGAGTGGCGACCGAAGATGGCCTGAAGATGGGATGTCCCGCTTCAGCGGGATGAAATTATTTTTGCGCGAGCCCTAAGTATCATGTTGTTTATGTACCCAAATACCGACGAAAGAGGCTTTATGGCAATGTTCGACGTAGCCTCGGTGAGATGACTGAAGATTTGTGCAGGCAGAAAG
>CAZACO010000519.1:0-639 GCA_964483185.1 uncultured Desulfobacteraceae bacterium | reverse complement strand
GTGCTTTTAAAGTCATCGAATTGCCATGAGTAAACTTCCGGACACGCTTCTTTGACAGCGTCTATGTAATCGATGTACTTCTGATCCCAGGGACGGTTATTGTTCAGTTTTCCCCATGGATCGCAACACATATTCGGCGGGTACTTTTTCATAAGCTCTTTTTTTTTAGCTTCAAGAAATGGTTGGACGCGGTGTTACCCAGAGCTCATCTCGAATCACATCTGGGTCGATTCCCTTCCGGAGCTTTTCCCTGACATGCTGGGTGACCCTTTTCATCTGCTGAGATTTCAGGTCTCTCTCAAGGCACTCTCTCATAATCGATTTCAGAGGTTCCGGCTTAAGTCCTGCATGATGAAGGATTTCACCCGCTTCAATGACGGCAGCGATCTGGCAGGGGGACTTGCCCTTGCCCGCACTCAAAATCTCATAGAGAGCTGAGGGAGCCATTCCACTTTCTAAGGCAAAGGCTGTTGCATCCAGCAGGGTCGGAGCTGTTTCAATTGACGCCACGTGCCCGGACCGGATCAATAGATCCCTTGCTTTTTTAAAGGCCTCATGCCTGCTGTGAACGATAGCCTTGAGTGTGTCCAGACGCGCCCCTTGTAAGACACCCTCCTGGAGTTTGAGAAGAACATGCCG
>CAZACO010000518.1:0-3690 GCA_964483185.1 uncultured Desulfobacteraceae bacterium | reverse complement strand
TGAAGGGGACCAAGTACCTGTGGTTATGGAATGAAGAAAACATCCCCCCATATCGCTGGACTGAATTTGAACACCTCCGGTCACTGGATCTCAAGGTGTGTCGTGCACGCGCCATCAAGGACAACCTCCGTAACCTATGGAACTATCATAAAGAAGGTTGGATGAGGAAATACTTCTCTCCTTGGTATTTTTGGGCCACACATTCCCGGCTAACCCCTATGGTCAAGGCCGCGAAAACCCTGAAATCCCATATCGATAATATCGTAACCTATGCCCGACACCGGATAACCAACGCCTTGGCAGAAAGTCTCAACAGCAAAATTGAGAAGGTGAAACGCCTTGCCTGTGGTTACCGAAACCGAGATCACTATAAGACCGCTATCTACTTCCACTGTGGAGGTCTCGATCTCTATCCAAAAAGGAAACCAGGGGCATTCCAGGTCATCACTGCATGACCACTATATATAGGGGTCACCCACACAAATGTGCGAAGACCCTATTTTTTAGACAGGATTTACTGGATTTTGAGGATGTTTTTACAGAAGGTAACGAAGAAAACGAAGGGAAAATACTTTATTGCCTTTGTTGTGTATTGTGTTGAAAACAGGTTTTGCCTCAAACCCCCAACCTCCTGCCTAACGCCTCTGAGATACGTTCCTGGTCTTCCCTCAAAATATACGGATACATGGGCAGACTCAAACACCGGGAAGCCACCCGTTCTGCCACGGGGAAATCTCCCGATTTATGGCCCAGGTTTTCAAAAGCGCCTTGCAGATGGAGAGGCTCTGCATAGTAGACAACCGATGGGATGCCCTCTGCTTTTAGGGTTTTCGATACAGTGTCACGATCTTCTGACAGGAGCGTGTACTGAGCATAAACAGAATCGTTGTCATCAGCAATAACCGGGATCTGAATCTCGGGGATATTTGATAGAAGCTCATTGTACCGTTGCCCCGCCTCCCAACGGAGTTTGCACTCTTCTGGAAATAACTCCATCTTTTCGAGTAATATGGCCGCCTGCATGGTGTCCAGCCTTCCATTGATGCCTACCAAGGGATGCTGGTGCTTGACCTTTTGGCCATGCACACGGATCTGCCGCATCTTTTCAGCCAGGGGCTCATCATTTGTAAAGATGGCCCCACCGTCTCCGTAACACCCGAGAGGTTTGGATGGAAAAAACGAGGTGCAGCCGATGGTGGAAAGTCCGCAGGACTTTCGTCCGTAGTGGGTGGCGCCAAAACTCTGCGCGCCGTCTTCAATGACCGCGATGTTGTGTTTCGCGGCGATGGTGTTGATCCGGGTCATGTCCGCACATTGGCCATAGATGTTCACCGGCATGATGGCTTTGGTGCGGGGGGTAACGGCCGCCTCGATCTTGTCCGGGTCCATGTTGAAGGTGTCGGGTTGGATGTCTACGAATACGGGTTTGGCGTTTAGGAGCGCGATGACTTCGGCAGTAGAGATCCAAGTGTAGGGGACCGTTATGACCTCATCACCCGGACCGATATCCAGGGCCATGAGGGCGATAAGGAGGGCGTCGGTACCGCTTGAGCAAGAGATGCAGCGCTTCACGCCGACGAAGGCGGCGAGTTTTTCTTCGAGTTCCTTGATCTCTGGACCCATGATGTATTGGCCGTGGTCGAGGACATGGTTGATACGGGCTTCGATTTTGTCGCGGATGCGTTTTTGTTGAGCTGATAGATCGATAAATTGCATTAAAGACTCCTTTTTACAGAAGGCAACGAAGAAAACGAAGCAATAGAAAGCGGGTTTTTCATGTAAGGATGTTCTCAATGACCTCTTCGACAACTTGCTTCAAATCCACATAGCTGCTTACCACGATCTTGTCCTGCAGGTGTTTGTGATCCGGGAAGGTGCCAATTTCAGGATGGTGAGGCACATTATCATAACGGAATATAAGAGCACCGTCGGCATTCATATAATGATATCGATATCTGATCCTATCAGGGGTTATTGATTCGGTGAATTCGAGGATGTCCCCGTTGTAGAAGACGATTCTGCCTTCGGCAAACAGGATGCCCAAGGAAAGGTCAAAATCATAATCGACATGCTGCTCGACACTGAACCAGTCGGCAATATTGCATGCAATCCTGATTGTTTTCAGGATATTTTCAATATTCATATTTCAGTTTTTCAAGGTCGTCCAATTTCTTTTTCAACAAATTTGAAACATTTGCGAGATGCTCCCATTCCAGCCATTCCTTGTTATCACCGAGCTTGCCATTAGTGAATAACGTCAGGAAGGTTTCGTTATTCATACCTTTCGTCTCTTCAAATTTCCTAATTTTCCTTTTGTAAATAGCCAATTTCCTTTCGATTACCTGTTTCCCAATTGCGATACTATCCTTGAGACTCGGTAGGCCATTTTTTTCAATCAAAACCCTTGCATAATCTTCCATAATCAACCTCCGAAAGATTTTACAGAAGGCAACAAAGAGAAAACCCTTTCTTACCTTCGTTTCCTTCTGTGAGAATCATTCTTTTGTTTCTTTTAGGCCGTCTTTCTCTTTTGTGTAGGCCTTTCCGCAAGCCGGGCAGTTCAGGTCTTCGGTCAGGCGTTCACCGCATTGGCACATGTGGCCGATCTGCTTTGCTGGATTGCCGTTTCATAATGGGGGACGTTGGTAGTTTAGTTAGTGTCCATCCATGTAATGGGGGACGTTGCCACTATTCCACTATTCTATGGAGTTGGTTCCTCATAAAATGCTCTCCTTATTCCCAATCTTCAACCTTGAGGCCCACTACTCGTTTGAATTCCCTGGTGTTATGTGTAATAAGGACTGACTCATGTACTAAAGCTATAGCCGCAATCATAAGATCGTTTGGTCCGATTGGTGTGCCCTTCCGAGCGAGATCAGAACGGATTTCACCGTATTTCCTGGCAGCATTGTCGTCAAAGGGAACACTCGTGAAATCTGCAAACAATTCATCCAGAAGCGCAAGGTTTTCGGTCATTCGGGTGCTCTTCATGGCGCCAAATAATAACTCGGCTTTTACAACTGAGCAGAGCCAAACGTTTGAGGGGTCTGTAGACAAAAAATGATCTTTTACCTGGTTCTCTCCAGGATTCAAAAAGCGAATCCAAACATTGGTATCCGGCAGGAAAATCACAATAACTCCTCACGCACTTCGTATTCCCCCTGGTCCGCCCTGACAAGCGGTTCTCCCGCCCATGCACCTGCGAAACGTCTCAAAGGCGAATCGACCCTCTTTTTGCTTTGCTTTCCATCCTTTTCGCTATCGACAGGCAAAACAATTAATTCTACCAGACGATTCTTAAGGGGGCTCGGAATTTCAATAATGCCTTCCAGTAGATTGCTTTGCAAGGTTCGCCGAATAAATACCGTTTGAGAAGATGACCCTTTTTGTTTCAGTGATCGTTTTACCATTCGTGGCCTCCTTCAAACCAGTTAAACATATGTGTGTAATGGGGGACATCCTATAATGACCCTGTAAAGAAGAAAAATGAATAAAAAGAATTGCCGTAATATCATAGGGTTACAAGGCGTGACTTATTTTGGACAAACCTATAGTGTCCCATTAATGGGGTTTTTTTCGGTGAGTCTCTCACTTTATAATGGGGGACGTTGCCACTATTACACTATATTGGACAGATCCCACATCTCTTCTCGATTGTCAACAACTTTTTCACCTTCCTGGGCCCCGTCT
>CAZACO010000517.1:0-3692 GCA_964483185.1 uncultured Desulfobacteraceae bacterium | reverse complement strand
CTATTGGTTGGGCCTCGGTATGGCGGGCCGTGATCGGTTTCGGGGTAGGCGGGGTGTATGTACCTGCCTTGAAAGCCTTTTCCCAATGGTTTAAGGTACGGGATTTCTCCACCATGACCGGCCTCCTTCTGGCAGTAGGCAATCTGGGCGCCATTGTGGCCACCACCCCACTGGCATGGATGGCCAAGACATGGGGATGGCGCAACGCATTTTTTGTAATCGGGGCCGCCACCTTCGGTCTCGCCTTTGCCGTCTTGATATTGATCAAGGATTTCAGACCGAACGAAACCTCTTCAAACGGAAAGCCTGAAACCCAACCGACAACGGACTCAAATAAGGGGCCATCCGCCATCGGAGTACTCATGTCCTTGCGCTTCTGGGTTCTGGCCATCATCTTTGCCGGCTTTTTTGGCACCTTTCTGACCTTTCTAGGCCTCTGGGCCACCCCCTATCTGGTCACCATCTATGCGATGGATCCAATACGGGCCAGTGGCCTGCACATGCTTGTTCCTATCGGGTTCATGGTGGGTGCGCCGGTGTTCGGCCGCCTCGTGGACCGGCTGTTTCAGGACAAGGTCAACATGATCATCACGACACTGCTTCTGGAAGGCGCAATCTGGGGCTTCCTCACCTTTGGCTGGCACATCATCGGCCAGCCGGCAATGGGTGTCATGCTCTTTTTTATGGGTGCGCTTACCGGGGGCTTTGCGACTGCATTGTGGGCACTGGTCAACGAAACCACATCCAGGGAGATTCTGGGCAGTGTGTCGGGTCTGTTAAATACCGCGCCTTTTCTGGGGGTGGCCGCCATGCAGGTGATCACCGGTTACCTTCTGGACCGTGTCGGCCGAGTCAATGGGGCCTACCCCCCGGAAGCATTCAAAGCGGCCTTTTTGGCCTGTCTGCTCGTGATGGTGGGCTGTCTCGCCCTGTCTACCGGATTCAAGAGGGTATTGAGCAACCGACCCCATGAGTCTTGAGGGACATCCTTTTTTTCATGCAGATCAGGCAAGGTGACGGGTCTTTTTTACTTGAAAATGAACAATGTTTATGTATATAAACATTGTTCAATTAAAGAAGAAAGGAGCAACCCATGGACGATTTTATGTTGAGCCCCGAAGAGCGGGCCGTAAGGGATGAGGCGAGGGCATTCGTGAGGGAGGAAATCACCGCGGATTTCCTGCGCCAAATGGACAGGGATGATATCGTGTATCCCAGGGAATTCGTGGAGAAACTGGCCGCGCACAACCTTCGCGGCATCCGTTTTCCCGAGAAATGGGGCGGCCGCGGGCTGAATTGGGTGGCGGAGGTAGCCGCTACCGAGGAAATCGGTTGCCTCGGCATGGCCTTAGGCTGTGCATTTGTGATGCCTTCTATCGTGGGAGAGGCCTTGGACAAATTCGGGACCGATGCCCTGAAGGAGAGGTACCTCAAGCCGTACCTGGAGGGGAAGCTGGTGGCGGCCGAGGCCCTGACCGAGCCCCGCGGGGGATCTGATTTCTTCGGGGCCGTCACCCGCGCGGACCTCAAGGGCGATCACTTTGTGCTCAACGGCCAGAAGCGCTTCGTGGTGGGGGCCGAGGGCGCAGACTTCTTCCTGGTATATTGCCGGACCAACTTCGATCCCAACGCCCATAAATACGGCCGACTCAGCCTCCTGGTCGTGGACCGGGGGCCGGGGGTAAAAACCGAATACCTGTACAATTTGCTGGGGTGCCGGGGCGGAGGCACCGGGAGGCTGGTTTTTCGGGATGTCAAGGTGCCGAAGGAGAACCTGGTGGGCCAACTCCACGGCGGGGCCGCCTGCTTCAACCAGATGATGATCCCGGAACGGCTGACGTCTGCTGCAGGATGCCTGGGGGTATGGGGTGCCTTTGACCTTGCGATGCGCTACTCCAACCGCCGCCGGGCCTTTGGAAAGGAGATTCGAAATTATCAGGCAATAAATTTTATTGTGGCCGACTCCATCACAAAGCTCGACGCGGCCCGGAGCCTGACCTACATGGCCGCCAGGGCCGCCGATGAGGGCGCGCCCAATGTCCGGCGGATTGTCAGTGAAGCCAAGCGGTTTGCCACGGAGGTGGCCTGGGACGTGGTCAACAATGCCATGCAGGTCATGGGGGGTATTGGATACACCGATGTATATCCCATTGAACGGGCCCTCAGGGACACCCGGCTTGCCCTGATCTGGACCGGCACGAGCCAGATCATGAACCTGTTGATCCAGCACGAATACTACAATGAAGTGCTGAACGACGGATATGACCGGCGAAAGATGGAGCAGGACGCTATGAGTCCTGACGACAGCGAACGGTGCTTCACCGACGAGGACATGTGGCGGGTGCATGACCACGGACTTACAGACGTGGAGGCGGGCAGTTGAAGACGGAAGGCACGCTCCACCATCTGAGGGAGGAACAGCGTGAGGCCCGTCGTGAGCTCATCCTCTCTGCGGCCCAGGGCCTGTTTGCAGAAAGGGATTTCCGCCGTGTTACCGCCCGGGAGATCGCCAACCGGGCAGGCATGAGCCCGGGCACGTTATATCTCTACTACAAGACCCTGGACGAGCTGTTCCTGGACGTATTTTTTGCCGGAGCCCGGGACATTACCATGCGGCTCGATGGGGCACTCAACCGCAAAGGCGGCTGCCCGGTGGCCCATTTCTGCGCCCTGTACGTGAATTTTTTGAACACCAACATGACCTTTTATCAGATGATGGGCCACTTCATGCTCGGGGGGAATCTCTCGGCCGAGGCCACCCGCCGGCTGGATCCCGTCATGCGCGGTCTCCTGGACCGCTTCGAAAGGGTCTTGCCTGTAACGGCTACCTCAGGGGACCGGCGGCTCACGGCCCACGCACTTTTTTCCGCCCTCAACGGCGTGATGATCAGCTACGCCAGATATCCGGGAAGGACCGCAGAGGAGACCCTCCGTCACACCCTGCGCCTGGCCGGGATCATTGCCAGCCTGTTTGAATCCCCTTGAACGGCTTATCTTGAGAGGAGAATAAGGAATGGACCTGCTGGATGGACTGAAAAAAAATGACATCCGGGACCTGCTGGGAAAAGGCTGGCTCACCCATGATGGATTGTGGTTTTACCACACCAGCCGGGAGTTGGGCATGGAAAGGGCCAATGCGCTGAACCGGGCGGCCATCAAATCCCTGGCCCCCATTGAAGTCAAGCGAACCAAAGATATCCTGGGGATTCACACGGATCGGTTCGAAGTGTTTGAAGACCTCATGGCCTTTTTACTGGCGGCCTTGGAATTGACGCTTCCCGATTCAATCTTCCGAAACATCCATTTCAGCTCGGAGTCAAGAAATTGTATCAAATGGGATTGGGAGGCGGGTCAATGTTTCGCCTACAAGGGAATGAAGCAGATGGGGAACATCGATACATATTGCTGCGGCGTGATGTATCGGATCGAATGCTGGCTTGAATGCCTGGGAGTTTGTTATTCCATTCACCCGAAGATCACTGGCTGTCTCATGCACGAAACGGGCAGATGCGAAGGGGAGATTCGGGTCTCTCTCTGATGTGTACATGGGCGCGTCATCTTTTATTGCACCATAGCAGTCAACAGCAGACCCCATTTAAATCCCTCTGGCCATGATGTAACGGAGCGCGCCCGGCGCACAAACGGTCTCTGTCATATCGATTCCCGATGAAACGCATAAAAGCATAGACGTC
>CAZACO010000516.1:0-3699 GCA_964483185.1 uncultured Desulfobacteraceae bacterium | reverse complement strand
AATCGCGCCGCTTTCCTCCGCTGGTATTAGCCAGTTCAGGTTCTAAGGGTTGCAGGATGTCGATCCGGCTCTCAGTGAAACCACCCCTAGCGACAATTTATACCATATCTCCCTTATTTTAGAATGTCAATGGACATCCCACCCGCAAGGCAATAAGAACGTCCGCTCCTGCATGCTCTTTCAATTTGTATTGTCATAACGACGAACTTGTTGTATAGGCTCATGAGGCGAGGCCTCCCGGTGATCCAAGAACATTGAACATCCTCTGTTTTGGGTCTTTCTCGTAAATTTCGAGGCTTAATCCCGCCAGGCGGGAGGGCCTGACGCAGAGATTGGGCCTCCGGCCGGGAGAGCAAAAGGGGACGTTTTGCAGAGGTTTTAAAACGCCATGACGCTCAACATCATCATCATTGTTTTAGCGGGGGGACTTCTCCCTTTTCTCCTCTATTATGAATACAGAGAAGATCGGAGAGGTCTCCTGCCGGCCAAGACTGCCCTTTCAGCGCTGTTTGTTATCACGGCCCTGGTCCAGCCGCACCCGATCTCTCCCTATTACCATTTTCTTCTTATCGGGCTGTTGTTCTGCCTGGGCGGAGATGTCTTTCTCGCCCTGCCCCAGGATAAGATGTTCCGTCTGGGGCTGGTCTCGTTCCTGATCGGCCATATTTCTTATATCATCGGTTTTTTTGACACGGCCCATGTGAGCGCGTGGACCTGGTGGGGAACGCTCATGGTGTTTATCATCAGCGGGTGGATCTACCTGTGGCTCAAACCCCGCCTTGGAACCATGAACGCCCCGGTCCTGGCCTACATCGTCGTCATCACCGTCATGCTTTCGGGGGCCTGGTCCATATTAGGCGATCCCGGCCTTTCCTGGACCGCTCGGATCATGATTTTTTCAGGGGCTTCCTGTTTCTATATTTCGGACATCTTGGTGGCACGGGACCGGTTCATGAAAAAAGGGCCTGTAAACCGGTTTATCGGTCTCCCCCTCTACTATATCGGGCAGTTTCTCCTGGCCTTCTCTGTGGGGCTGCTGTAGAAAAAGACATTTTTGATACCTTCCGGATTTCTGGAGGAGTGGCGTTTTTGAAAAAGCTTGACCGGGAAATTCGATTATTGATAAAATAGCATGGTATGATCTCAATATTCAGCGGATAAAACCCTTACGGGTAAATTCCTTGTTCGGAATTAAGGTGTAAACCTTTTATTCAACCACTGGATATTGAGGTATTACATAGCATGCTCGTTTGACAGGACGGATGCGAATCAGCCCAAAATTTACACAAGAGGAGGGAGTGTTAATGCGCAAGTTTCTATTATTAATCGTCATCGCGGCAGCGGTAATCATCGGTTGGAGCGCTCAAGCCATGTCTGCAGAATATTACGTGACCGAAAGCAGATCCGGAATCATCGCTATCACCGATCACAAACCACAAAGTGGGGCCAGCATATTAAGAGGCCCCTTTGAGACCCAAGAAGCGGCAGAAGAAGCCCTTACCCCTGAGGAAAAAGAAAAGCTCGGTACACGAGGAACGGGGAAGGGTCAGTGCAAAGGTCAGGGCAGGAACAGGTGAAACACAAACCCCGTTTCCTCTACGGCGGGGCTCTCAAGCGGGAACCGCCAGCGTGAGGTAGTGCTCCCCCTCATTGAACATGAGCCGTTTGTCCACCATCATCCGGAGAAAGGTGAGAATTTGGTCTTCACCAAACCCGGGAAATCGGGCAAGGATTTCGGCCATGGACCGCCGGGTTTCACAAAAAAGATACATGGCCCGGGAACTTCCCTTTAGCCGATGTGTCATATCCATATCATTCAGTCGGCGCTCGCGGATAATCAGGAAATCCTTCCCATCTTTATATGAAAGTATCGGCCGGAACCCTGGTTTTTCGTGCATATGGCGATAGAAATGATGCCATTCTGCGAGCTTTTTCCGGACAGGATCCCACATTCGATGCTGATGCCGGACATCTCCATGATATCCCTGCATCATGAACCGGGATCTTTGAATCTCTTGTGACGGAAAAAGGTATCGATAATTGGGATGGTTTCCTGTCAGGCGGATACCGTACCTGCCCGGGTCTCGCCACAGGGGGCTGCCATACCCGAGCCAGAGGGAAACCCCTTTTAGCGGCCGAAACGGGAATGCAAAGGGGAGATTTTTGAGGGTCTCGGCTACGTCCCGGGAATCGCTGGAAGGAAAATGCAAGATGAGATTCCCGGTGAGGTCTGGAAGTTGGGGCTGCTCGCAGTTCTTCATGATTTCAAGATTATCCATGGCCGTTGTTCCCTTGTTAAGCTTCTTGAGGAGACGGGTGCTCAATGCCTCCACGCCCACCTGGACCTCCTCCATACCGGCAGATGCCATGGCCTCAAGAACCCCACGCGACGTGTTTGCCCGGATTTCAGAAAACAGCTGCAGGTCTTTTCCCAGCTTTTGTATGGCACAAAACCGCTTCTCCAGGCCCTTGGCCGGCAGGAGGTTGTCCATGAAATATATGGATAGCAGTTGGTGCCGATTCACCAAGGTGTCGATTTCCAGGGCCGTCCTCTCAGGGCTTTTTTCGCGGTACCCGCTCCACTGGAGGTTGAGGTTGCAAAAGGCACACCCCTCTCCGCCCTTCAGACTTCCTCTTTTGCGCCACCAGCACCCCCGTGAGATTTCCACGGGAAGCCTGGGCAGAAAAGCGTGCCGGGGGCCCATGGATTTCAGGTCACGGAAGTAATCAGCATAGTCGGGAATCGGCAGTCCGTCCAGATGGGGGAGTTGTTGATGTGTGTCTTCTAACGAGGGGCCGTCTCTGTGGATAAGGCTTGGTATGTCCACAGATTGAGACGGATCACGGCGAGCTAAAATCCCCTCCGTCAATTGCAATAAAGGCAATTCTCCCTCACCGCGAATGACATAATCGATGTCCGGAACGGTATGGAGGAGGCTTTCTCCAAGGGCCCCTGCACATGCGGAACCGCCGACAACGACCGGCAGCTGCGGAGTGCGCCGCTTGATTTCCCGGATGAAATAGAGGGTACTGGTCAATTGGGCCAGACATATGGAGAATCCGATGAGGAGATATCGGTCCCAAGGTTCTCTGTCCACAATGGCAAGGGAGGCGGCTTTAACCCGGTTACAGAGTTCTCTGAAATCCCTTGATGCCAGCAACGGGTCCCCATGTACTTTTCGCCTCCAGAACCGGGTCACCTTTTCCATGCGGCCGGGATATAGAAGGGCCGCGTAGGGGGATTCGGCAATCCACGACCGTTCAGAGATTGCCTGGTAGAACGGATATCCCAGGATCCGGGCAATCTTCAAATAGATATGGTGGGTATCGACACGAATATCTGGATGGTGCTGATTGAGAAAGCCCTTGAGGGTCCCCAATTGAATGGATGGACGGTCAAACAAAGGCCACGGTGCGGAAATAAGGGCGATCCGGCCTCGACAACCCGATGTTACGTCCCCCTTTTTCATGCTCCGGTCTCCTGGACAAGCCACCCTATTTTTCTTTGCCCCTCATTCCGGTATTCCCCTAAATCCTGACCGGACACATGCTTCGCGCAGACAAATAGTGTGCCGGTACGGGGTCGCGCCTTTGATCGCCTGAATTCGCCCCTGGTCCATAGGTCCCCATATTTGTAAAAATAAGGATATCACCCTCCTGAACAAGAGGCAGAGCCTTTACCATATCGATTGCGTTTCC
>CAZACO010000515.1:0-3702 GCA_964483185.1 uncultured Desulfobacteraceae bacterium | reverse complement strand
TCATTTGTCGCGTCCATGATCTGCAGCAGCTTGGCATCGCGCATATATTTCTCGAGGGTGAATTCCTTTGAAATACCATAACCCCCCAATACCTGAACCATCTCCACCGTATGTTTCATTGCCATATTGGTGGCAAACACCCGTCCCGCGGCGGACAGCCTGAAATCTCCCAGGAACTTGTTGGCAAGAGTCCATGATGCCTTCCACAAAAGCCCTCGGGCCGCCTCAATTGCCTGGAAGGCCTCAAAAAGCCTGAATGCCACTGCTTCATGTTCGATGATCGGCTTGCCCCACTGGACCCGCTCCTTGGCATAGGACAGGGCCTCTTCGTATGCGGCGCGAAGCAGCCCCACCGCAAGATAGCCAACGCCGATATTGCCCACTGTCTTGATGGCGTTGTGCATCATGGGGTAGCTGTCGCCCGGTGGCATGATCATGTAATCTTCGGGGATGCGTACACGGTCAAAGGCCAGCTCCGCCTGGTTAAGGGCGCGCATGCCGATCTTGTCTAAAGGCTTCCCTCGCGTCACACCTTCACCATAGGGCACCAGGAAGACCCCTGATCCCGGGATCCCTTTGGACGGATCCACACAGCAAAAGAGGAGAAAGAAGTCGGCGATGCCCCCGTTGCTGACAAAACTCGATTTGGCCCCGTCAATCACCCATTCATCTCCTTCTTTTCTGCCCTTTGTCTCATGATGAACCCCGGGATCGTAATAGTTGCTTCCATCAGATCCTATGTTGGGTTCCGAACTCCCCCAGGCCGAGATGTGCTTTGCCTCGGTGTCCTCGCAATACGGTCTTACGAACCGGTCAATGAGATCTGTCCTGCCCGAGGCAAGCACACTCAGGAACATGGGAGCCACCGGAGCCGCCAGGAGGGTTGCCGTAATGCCGATACCGCCCACCGCCAGCTCTTCCCAGACCAACCCGGTCGTCACCGGGTCGAGTCCGAGCCCACCCAAATCCTCTCTGATGCCCATCTTGTGGAACCCTAAAGCATAGGCCTTTTTGAGGGTGTCACGGAAGATACGGCTATTGAAGACCTCTTCGGGGTCCGCCATCTTGTCTAAGGCTACCTCGGCAGGGCGGATAACCTCCCGGCCGAACCTGCGGGCCAGGGCCTGGATCTCCTGCTGTTCTTCTGTTGGCGACAGATCAATCATTTTCAAAATCCGCGACAAAGTCTGTTTTTAAGAAAGAATAGGGGAGAAACACCTTGGGATCTGCTTTACCCACGATCTTGCCCGGGAACATCCTGTTGGTGCTCACCAGATAATAGGCTGCAATGACATTCTTCACCTTGATATCCGACCACGGGTCATAGGGTGAGTCCTGGAATACAACTTCCCCAGTGCCCATTTCAAAGCTCTCCATGTTTATTTCGGTCCGCTGTCGGATCAAAGAGACGGGCCCGTCAAATCCGCGGCCCAGTTCAACCGAATGGGAATACTTGAAAAGAAAGGTGGGACCCACTTTCATGGGGAGCTGATCCATTTTATTCATGAGATCGGCACGCAGCGTCACAAAGCGATGTCCGAATCTTTCGATGGATCCTTCAACTCTCTTTTCATCCCTTTTTAAACGGATCTTTGCCAGTTTCTTTGGAAATCCGTAGATATCCCTCCCGTTGTGCATTCGGGCTTCATCATCGATCGGCATGGACAGACAGTAATTTCCCACCTCGCCCTCGAACTGGCAACGGACAAAAAGCGCCCCCTCATGATAACCGGGACCCAGGTTTGTCACCGGATAATGGGCTACAAAACAGAGCGCCCACGCCTCCATGGCCGGCTCCAAGGGAGGCGGCAGGACCTTGGCCACGATGTCGGGTTCGGTCTCATACATAATTCCAAGTATCTCTGCGCCGGGGAACACCCGGATGGAAAGATCAAAATATCGATCCAGTTCCTTTTTTGTCTTTACAAAACCCATACGAACCTCCTGTGATCATCAGAAACCAAACACTTTGCAGTTACGCAAGGACTCACACAAAGCCCGAAGGATTCTCGGATCCGATGAGATGTTACGTTGTTTCGCATTTCTCAAAGCGTCCGGCAGAGGGAATTCCCCCCCTCTGCCTCCCGCTTGAGTTCCCAGAGGGACACGGTGCTCGGCAGGCTGATATATTCAGCCTTTCAGTATTGCCTCAACAAGCCCCGGGCCTCACACCCGCAACCGAAGGCTCGGGGGGTCGCTTCAGAAAGGGATATCAAGGCATCTCCCTTTCAACTCTCCTATCCATCCTCATGGACTTCATCTCAATAGGCGTCATGCACGACCCAATCGAGAACCACGGGTGGGCCTACCGGCCTAGCATGTGAATCATATAATGGCCGCTTCGCCGTCAAAGAAGCTCCGAGGAAATATATCCCTTTTTGAAGAGACCTCCGGAGCCGGAGGTTCCATTCACTTACGCCCTACCCCTTTACCATCCGAGGATGTCACAACCCGGCCACATGACAACGAACTTCCATCAAAAGACATATCCCTTCTCATGCTTCAGCGCTCAGTGCCACCATTATTGAAGAATCCCGCCGCAAGCAGAGGGGAATGCGCTCGCTAAGCATTTTCAATCTCCAACACCGCCTTCTCAGCCTTTTCCAGGTCTTTTCTGTAGAAAAAGGAACCTGAAAAAAACATGCCTGACGCAACCAGATAGGCAAAAGGCAAAACCATTAAAGCAACGTCTATACCGTATCGGTCTGACATGTTCCCGACAAAGATCGGGCCCAGGGCGCTCCCCAGGATATGCTGCACGATCACGCAGAAGCTATATGAGACGGCCCGGAGGCCCGGGTGCACCACATCCTGGGTAACGGCAGCCGCCCCCGGCACAAAGGCTGCAGCAGAGATGCCTCCCAGCAGGAGACAAATATATTGAAAGGCACCGGAAAAAAGCGCGAATGCGGCGATCATCAACACACATGACATAGCCGATGAAAGCGAGACAAACAGAAGACGGCCGTTGATTCTCCTCTTGAGCCATTTATCGGCAAGGAATCCTCCCAACGGGGCACCCACAATTGCAAGCAGCATGACGAGTCCACCCTTCACGCCTGCCCTGCTCATGGGGATCCCATCCATCCTGTGAAAATAGGTGGGGAGCCATGTAAGCAAGGCGGTGTTCGCGAACATGCTGCCGGCGAATCCCAGATAGGTGAAAATAAGAGACGGCGTGCGGGTGAATTCCCTCACCATATCTGCGCCCTTCATGGGCCTCTTTTCGCCAACCCCGGTGTTGTCTTTTGCGGTTTTGACCAGTTCTACGCTCTTGTAGTCTCTGACCCTGAATATGAGTATGGCCACAACCATTCCAGGGAGTGCAACCAGCCCAAAGGCATGCCGCCACCCCAACTGCTCGGCAATGAAGCCACCGGCTGCAATACCGATCGCACTTCCCAAAGGGATTGAGGCGTTCCATATCCCCATGATCTTGGCACGCTTTTCCTCGGGGAAGAGGGCGGAGATCATGGCCGTCCCTCCAGGGGCATAGCCTGCCTCCCCGACGCCGATAACGGTCCTTGCCACAAAAAGTTGGGCATAGTTTCGGGTGAAGGCGCACGCCGCCGTGGCAAGGCTCCAGAGCAAGGCCATCAGTCCGATACTCTTTTTTCGGCTCCATCTGTCGATGAATATGGAAACGGGAAATGTCAAGACCACAATCGACCACGATACGCCGGAGATCAGCATGCCGCAC
The DNA here is from genome assembly GCA_964483185.1 of uncultured Desulfobacteraceae bacterium. GTDB lineage: Bacteria > Desulfobacterota > DSM-4660 > Desulfatiglandales > Desulfatiglandaceae > CAZACO01. The sequence goes on along the minus strand of CAZACO010000515.1, from coordinate 2 downwards.
TG
>CAZACO010000514.1:0-3712 GCA_964483185.1 uncultured Desulfobacteraceae bacterium | reverse complement strand
CAGTTCCTGCAACAGGTCTTCTTTGTTCAAGGGAATGGTTCGAGCACCCAGATTTTTCTTGGGAGAAGCCTTTTCATCAATCGGAATGGCCTTTCCACTCTCATATTTTTCTGAGACATCCTTGCCTTCCGGGCGTTCCCGCCCAGGATATTTTGTCTCCGGCCGCTCTTTTGAAGCCGCTTTTTCGTCAACCTGAGCTACCTCTTTAGCCACCAGGACCTTTTCAGCTTCCGGTCCGGTTCTCGCGTACCAGTAGTATCCGAGGCCTCCCAATAATAATATCACGACCGCTAAAACGATCCACCACCAGATGCGGCTCCTTCCATTCTCGCCCATGTTATTTTCTCCTGCAGTGCATTTGGTTTTAAAGGTTCAGGGGTTCAGTGGTTCAAGGTTCAACCGATCAGCCAACAACCTGTAACCCGCAACAAGTAACCCATAACAGATAACGAGCAACCAGCACCTAGCATCCAGCATCCAGCATCCAGCATCCAGTATCCAGCATCAAGTATCCAGTATCCGGTATTTCTCCTGGCCCTCCTTATAGAGGTCGTTTCCGAGGGTGTCATTGACCACAACAGCAGGGAGCTTTTCCACCTTCAGTTCCCGGATCGCCTCCGGTCCCAACTCATCGTAGGCTACCACCCGGGCGGCTTTCACGGCCCTTGCCATGAGCGCACCTGCGCCGCCAATGGCTGCCATGTAAACGCCCTTGTACCTGACCATGGCCTCTATGACCTCTTTCGAACGTTTCCCTTTGCCTATCATTCCCTTGAGGCCCAATTCAAGGAGCCTGGGCGCAAACGGGTCCATCCGGTAGCTGGTGGTAGGGCCGGCAGCCCCTATGACCCTTCCCGGGGGGGCGGGAGACGGGCCCACGTAATAGATGACCTGTCCCTCGATCGGGATAGGCAATTCCTTTCCTGCCTCAATGAGTTCTATGAGCCTTCGATGGGCTGCATCTCTGGCCGTGTAAACAGTTCCGGTGACCGTTACGCGGTCTCCGGCCCTGAGGGGTTCAACATCTCCGGCAGACAGTGGGGTTGTCAGATGATATTCGGTATCCATAATCTTCTCCTTCAGACCTTGTTGCACGATCTCCTGATTCCATCCCACCGGACCCGGCCGCTCGATGCCAGAGGGCCGGCCAGCGGCAGACCTCAGAGAACGATCTCCAGATGTCGGCTTGCGTGGCACTGGATATTGACAGCCAATGGAAGACTGGCGATATGGCAGGGCATCATCAGGATATGAACGGCCAGGGACGTCACCCTGCCGCCGAGTCCCTGGGGCCCGACGCCGGTCCTGTTGATCTCCGCCAACAGTTCCTGTTCCATCTGGTCCAGTCGGGGATCAGGGTTGGGCGTCCCCAGAGGCCGGAGCAGGGATTTTTTGGCCAAGATGGCTGACCGTTCGAAATTGCCCCCGATCCCCACGCCGATAATGGTCGGCGGGCAGGGATTGGGGCCTGCATCGGCCACGCTCTGTACGATCTTTTCCTTCATCCCCGGCCACCCGGCAGCAGGGGGGAGCATGAAAAGACGGCTCATGTTTTCGCTCCCCCCGCCCTTGGGAACCACCCAGATTCTGAGTTGATCTCCAGGGACCAGATCCAGATGCACAATGATCGGGGTGTTGTCTCCGGTATTCTCCCGGGTAAACGGGTCACAGACAGATTTGCGGAGGAATCCGTCCTGGTAGCCCTGCCGGACCCCCTCTTCGAGGGCCTGGTACAGGTCGCCTGTTATTGACACCGCCTGGCCGAGTTCCACGAAGAGAACCGCGACGCCCGTGTCCTGGCATATGGGAATCCTCTCATCCCTGGCTATCCCGGCGTTTTCGAGCAGTTTTCTCAGGATGTCCTTTCCCACGTCCGATTCTTCATATTCCACTGCCCGTTTCAGGGCCTCGACAACATCGTCGCCTAACTCAAGATTGGACCGTATGGACGCATCTTTGACCGCGTCGACAATGGCCTGGGTGGATATCTCTCGCATAAAATCCTCCGATTGGATGTCATATTCCTTTGGCAAATCATTAATGATGCGTTACATATAGAAAAAAAGTCTTAAAAATGCAAATAAATAAGATTCTGGGTTCAAAGGTTTAAGGGTTTAGTTTAATATGAGGCCATATTTGTACCATGAGAGTCCTTTTAACAAATGACGACGGCATTCATGCCCCCGGGCTCTTCGCCCTTTATGACGTCCTGAAATCCGACCATGAGGTCCATATCGTGGCCCCTGAAACAGAGATGAGTGCGGTGGGACACGCCATTACCCTCACGTCGCCCATCAGGGTTAAGGCGGTTCGGAAGAATGGCCTGTTTTTTGGCCATGCGGTAAAAGGCACGCCGGCAGACTGCGTAAAGATCGCGGTCCAGGAACTGCTGGACACCCCCCCGGATGTGGTCCTGTCCGGGATAAACGTGGGCGCCAATGTGGGTGTCAACATCCTCTATTCGGGCACGGTCTCTGCGGCCACCGAAGGGGCGTTTTTAGGCATCCGGTCTGCGGCCATCTCCCTTGCCACCCTGAAAAACCCGGATTTCCGGTTCGCTGCCCGTTTCAGCAGGGAGATCATCCGGTTTATGACGGAGTGCGGGTTGAGGGACGGGACAGCCCTGAACGTGAACATCCCCGCAGTGCCTCCTGAATGCATTAGGGGCGTGGTGCTGGCGAGGCAGGGGACCTCCAGGTTTGAGGAGCGCTTTGAACGACGCAACGACCCGAGGGGAAATCTGTACTACTGGCTCATGGGTGAAAAATTCATTGAAAACGGCAATCCCGAGAACGATTCCGTGGCCCTGAAACAGAACAACATCACGATCACCCCCATTCATTACGATCTCACCTGTGAAAGGGAACTGAAAAGGCTGCAGCGTTTCTCTCTGCCAAAGGCACTGTAGGCCTGAAAAGAAAAAGGAACCTGACCCGAAATCCGCAACTCACAACCCCTAACTCGTGACCCACAACGGATTAGATATTGACATTTGTATGTGTTGTGTGTTATGCGCTTAAGATAAATAATCAATCTGGAATTGATTTCAGGAGGGTTTAGAACGCAGTTTTTAGGAAAGGAGGTGATTGGGCAACGGAAGCACGGCGGCTCGCGTCGCCGGAAGTTTTTTTTCAATTCCAGAAGTTTTTCTGTCGGATAGGGCGTAATTCTCAGGCATAGGTTCCACCATAGAACATCTGTTTTGGCATTTATCTGTTTCGTTAGATTAATTTTCAACGCCAGACTTTGTTAAGTGGTTTGGAATGATGCAGACGACGGTGCATTTGCGCGAAAGCTGAACACCTGGGCAGTTACTCTGTAGTGCGACGACGCTCCGGCTAAAGCAGATTCCTCTCAACGAATCCACCGCCTCAGGGCCCGGAATGCCGGGCAGGCACTTTCCACTCAACTATTTAATAAACTCTGCACAACAGAATCGGTAATGTAAACAGTATCGGATGCGGATTCAGAACGCGCTGTTCCTGCCGGGATCTCACCGGGCGGGCGTCATGTGATCCGGTGCATGGTTGTCCTGGCGGCTTCGGCTCAAATGTGAGGAGGAGCATTATGAATTCATTATGGGTTTTATTGTGGTGGGTCGTTATTGTTGTCTTAGGCTACTGGGTATATGCCAGGCATATTGCCAAGACCGTCTTTGACGTGGATGGCGGGCGGGCAACGCCTGCGAAAATGTATATGGACGGGGTCGACT
>CAZACO010000513.1:0-3714 GCA_964483185.1 uncultured Desulfobacteraceae bacterium | reverse complement strand
CATGTTAATAGGTAATATTACAAGGTTCTCAGACTATTCACGTTTAACTTTTTACTTTTTACGGAACTATCAACCGAAAATGGCTTTCCAGAAAATTCCCAGGATCAACAGCGCTAAAGCAAGTATTGCCGCTATGATCTGAAGCGGTTTAATCCGGGAAGCCGGCTTAAACAACTTGAGAAAAAAGCCCTTGATCGGACCGTGTTTGGGGGGGCTGGTTTCGTCCTGGGGTCCGTAGTAATACTGGGTATGATACTTGAAATAATCAGGGCCGGCCTCCGGCTTGACATTGTTTAAAATGATCCCCCATACATTGGCATGGATATTGTCCATGGACGTTTTCGCCCGTTTCAATACTCCCCGGCCGATTTTGCCCACCGTATAAACAATGATCACACCGTCTACCAGTGGCCCTATTTCAGTCGCGTCAACCACAGGTAATATGGGGGGGGCATCCAGGATAATGATATCGTAATGCTGATACGCCTCCTTCATGAACTCACCGAACCGTTTCGAACGTAAAATTTCAGCCGGATTGGGCGGTTTTGTTCCGGCGCAGATAATGTGAAGATTATCAAGACCCGGGGTTCTTAGGATTTCTTCCAGTTCAAAATCACCGAGCATGACATCGGTAATCGTGTTGACGGTATCCTTCCACTGGTAGTTACCCAAAACAAGATCCGTCAGCCCCGGTGTTCTTTCCAGACCGAACGTCCTGTGGATCACAGGCTTGCGCAAATCGGCCTCCAATAGAAGTACCCGGCTTCCTGTCTGCGCCATGCTGAGTGCCAGGTTTACCGCGTTGAATGTTTTTCCTTCTTGCACAAACGAACTTGTAATCAGAAATGACTTTCCTTTCTTGTCCAGGCTCAAAAACTCCAGGTTCGACCTGAGCGTACGGAACGCTTCCGCCGGTAAGGACTTGGGGTCATAGTGGGTAATTAGATCCCGTTTCCTCCCTTCCCCTGGATCCTGGCTGCCCCCGCGATGCTTTTCCTTTTCTCCTTTTGCCAGAAAAGGAATCACCCCCAGAACCGGAACCTGGAGTAAATTCTCCACATCTTCGATGGTCCCCATGGAGGTGTCAAAGACTTCCGCGCCAAAGGCAAAAACAATCCCGATCACCAGTCCCATAACGATGCCGGTCAGGACAATCGTCACTTTTGAGGGAATATTGAACGGCCCCGCCGGCACCAGGGCGGGTTTAACAACTGAAACCTCCTCAACTTTTCCCGACTCCTGGATCAAGGTTTCCTGGTATTTGGTTTTCAATTGGGAATACAACGATTCCTGCAGCTGCACCTCTCTTTGAAGCCGGACCAGTTTCAGGGTTTTTTCCGGTAAACTCTGGTTCTCTCCCTTTAGACGATTCAGTTTGGTCAATATATCGGCTTGACGCGATTCGAGCGTCCTGGAAACTGCATGGAGTTCTTTGGTTATCTCAAGGACCACGGCCTGGATTTGATCGTTGACCTCGACCAGTTTTGGATGCTGCTCGGTAAAATCGATCAGCAGGGTTTCCCTTTTTAAAAACAGGTCGCTCAGTTTCGCTCTCAAATTATAGATGGGAGAATCCTTGTCCGGAACAAACAAGGTCCTTTCAAATTTTTCAGGAGACAATTTGGCTGTTTCCTTGATTAATTGCAGCTGGGATGCAACCTCACCTTTCTGTTTCTTTACCTTTTCATACTCGGCCTCAATATCGTACATCCGGCTTAAAGAATTGCTGGTTTGATTATCTATGGATATCAATTCATAGTCTTCCTTGAACGCCCGGAGTTCTTCTTCTGCTTTTTTCAAGTTGCCGGATGTCAATTGAAGCTGCTTTTCAATAAATGCTTTGGTCTCAAATGTCTTTCGATTTTTTTCCTGGACGTTATAGTCCTGATAGGCCCTGGCAATCGTGTTGGCGACCAGTGCCGATTCATCCGGATCTTTTGATACGACCTTGATGTTAATGATATTCGTACCGGTCTCCTGCTCGGCTGTAATCATGGATTTCAAACGCTGGATTGCAGCCAGGTAAGTCCTGGAATTTCGAATTTCCTGGGCGGAAAGATCTTGAGAAAGCCACCCCAGCGCTTTGGTTGTTTTTTCCAGAATAGGAAAGCTGGTGATAATGTAGGCATGGGTGATCAGATTTTCCGTTTCCGTCCAGAATCCGCCCATAAAAAAATCCGCCATGGTGGTTGTGCGTTCGATCTTTATGGCGGAATTGGCCTCAAAAAGCGGAACCGGTTCGCTCAACTTGGCAAAACCATAGCTGCAGACCCCGACCAGCAGGACCATCAGAACAATCACAACTTTTCGTTTTCTGATGATTCGCCAGTAATCCCTGAGATCTACATCATATTGAGCCATTGGCACGTTCCTCTGTTATGGACTGGTGGGGGGCGGGTAAAGCATTCTATATTCATCTTTATTCAGTCGAATGGCATCTTCCGATTCATACCAGGCATCCCGAGTCTCTCTGGGAATTTTTAAGATATCGGCAGGTGTGCGGGCCAGTTGCAAAAGCGGCGTAATCTGAGCGAGGAAACTGGCCACATCACCGATCGCGCTTCGCGGTACATACACAAAATCTCCATTCACCAGCGCAACGTTCTGAGTATGGTCGCCGGCTTTCAAGAGCTTGACCAGATCTGCAGAAATAACCTCAGGTCGGGTCGGGTCGCCCCTGACGATCTTGGTACTTGCTTCAGTGGCATATATTGTCACACCCCCGGCTTGTGAAATGACATCCAGCAGGCTTATTGCCGCACCGCGAAAACTGAATACTCCGGGGTTGCTGACCTGGCCAAAAACATATACGCGATTGGCCTCTTTGGAAATAATCGGAATGTATATCAAATCACCGTCATCCAAAATAACATCCTGACCGGTTTCACCCAGCGCCAGGGCTTTGAACAAATTCAATTTTAACACCTGGCCGTTCTTGCGCTTAAGACTGACATCCGCCAGGTTGGCATCAACTGACAAATCAACGAATTCAGACAGGATTGTTACAATTGACGTCTTTCCGGTCAGTGCAATTTTCCCCGCGGCGACGACGCCGGCCCTTGATGCTCCCGGTCCTGTAATTCTGGCGAATTTACTCTTATACTCCTTTACAAGCACGTCAACTCTTGGGTGCTTAATAAATTGTCTAAGGTTTGTCGTTATAACGTTATCCAGTTCGTTCGCAGTAAGCCCCTGGACAAAGAGGTCATCTATCAAACCGAACGATATCTTGCCGTCAGGCCGGACTGTCACAAGGCTCTCCGTTGCGACATCCCCCTGCCACAACTTGATTTCGATGATATCATTGGGCCCGATTTTATACTGCGAAACTCCGGATAGGGTTTTAAAGACATTGTTCTCCTTAATTTCGGCAAAACCAGCAGGAATTTCTGAGATGGAAATATTGTCTGTTTTAACAACCTTCGATGGAACGCGCTGATTTTCTTTTCCAAGCCAAATCTTGACACCTTCTCCATGGCTGGCAACAACAATATCATCCAAGCCGTCTTTATTCAGATCGCCGATTGCAATTCCATAGTATGAACCAGTTGCTGGAAATCGCCCATGAATGGACAACCATGCATTTTTCCCGTTGTTGTTCCAGGCTTTGATCCCCCTTGAATCAATGGTGCTGCCCAGAAGATCCATCCTGCTGTTTCCATCCAGGTCAACACAAACAACCTGCCAGAAACTGCCGGCGTCATTGGAAGCAGA
>CAZACO010000512.1:0-3718 GCA_964483185.1 uncultured Desulfobacteraceae bacterium | reverse complement strand
TAAATAAAAATGTTATGTTTAGAAGTCTGGGTTGACATTTATGTTGTTAAATGCTACAAATATACATTCTTAGTGTCGTATTTAACAACGCTGTCTGTCTTTCATTGACGCTGTTATGCAGGATGTCTCCAATCCGTCTGCTCAGCCTTTGAAGAAAGAAGGCCGGCAGTGAGTATTTGATCATTCAGGGAATCCGATTCATGTCCGATAAAGCGCATCCGATTATTAATATTGCCCTTGTGGGTGGCGGGCCCTTCTGCAAAGAAGTGCTGGAGAAGACCACATTTGATTACAAGGAAAATCATGTCAATGCCCGCATCCTGACAGTAGCCGATCCCGATCCTGAGAGCTTGGGGATCCAGACCGCCAGGGCACTGGGTTTGAAAGTTGTCAGCGATTATCATGCACTTTACGATCCTGACTATGGGATAGATTTGATTATCCATCTCAATGACGATCTGGACATCTTCGAAGATATCCTCAAGAACAAGCCTCACCATATCCGCTTGCTCTCCTTCCAGGCATTTGAGCTTTTCTGGAAGGCCATACGTGTGGAAGAGGAAAAACTCCTGGCCAGGACCGAGGAGATAGAGACCATCTTAAATGGCATCCAGGATTTCATCTTGGTCATCACCCCGGACAGGGAGATTATCGATGTGAATCAGCCCTTCCTGGATCAGATGGGTTATTCACGCGAAGAAGTGATCGGCCGCAAATGCCATGAGATCTACCAAAAAATCGATCATCCCTGCAATAACACCGATATTTTCTGCCCTCTGAACAAGGTGATTCGCAACAAGAGGTCCAGTCAGCAGGTCAGGACAAGGGTGGATCATAACGGTGAGAAACGTTACATTGAAGTGACCATCTTCCCTATCTGGGAAAGCGATGGGAAAATCTCGAAATTCATAGAGATCAGCCGTGATATCACCGAACGCAAAAAGGAGGAGGAGGAAATCACCCAACGTCTGGAGCAGATGGTCGAACAAAGAACGCTCCAATTGAAAGAGACCCATGCCAAGCTTCTTCACCAGGACAAAATGGCCTCTTTGGGTAAACTGGCCGCATCGGTTGTCCATGAGATCAATAACCCTATTGCAGGCATATTGAATTTGATCATGCTCATCAAACGGATTATTGAAGAAGGAGGATTGAATAAGAGAGAATTGGATCGATTCAGTCGGTATCTGGACCTCATGGAGACAGAAACCAGACGGACAAGCCGGATTGTCTCCAACCTCTTAGCCTTTTCCCGGCAATCCAAGTTTGATCTGAAACGTGTGGACCTGAACGGCATTCTGGAAAAAACGCTTTTTTTGAACGCCAATCAACTCAAAATAGGTGGGGTTAAAGTGGAAAAGAGGCTGGATACAGCTCTTCCCCTGATTACCGGCTCAGAAGACCAGCTCCAGCAGGTGTTCATGAATCTGATCTCCAACGCGGCAGAGGCCATAAACATGAACGGAGGGGGCACCCTGAATATAGAAACGGGCCATTCCCTCAAGGATGGGGTCGCTGTCATCAGCTTCAGAGACGCGGGCGTGGGCATATCTCAAGAAAATCTTCCCAGACTCTTTGCACCCTTTTTCACGACAAAAAAGAAAGGGAAAGGGGTAGGCTTAGGGCTTTCTGTGGCTTATGGCATCATCAAAGAACATGGCGGCTCAATCCATGTGGAAACAAAGGTGGGAAAAGGTACGACTTTCAAGGTTGAGCTTCCCCTGAAACAGGTTTCAGAAACACTTGATCCGGATGGAGGGTTCTATGGGCAACACGAAGATCCTTATCGTAGATGATGAACTGATTATGCGGGAGTCTTTAGCCGGTTGGCTTGAACGTGACGGGCATGACGTAGAGACCGCCGCCAGCGGCGAGGAGGCCCTTGAAAGGCTAAAAAACACCCGGTTTGACATCCTGTTGGTAGATATCAAGATGGACGGCATGACCGGTCTGGATGTCCTGAAACAGGTTAAGACCACAGATCCGGACACGGCCGTGGTGATGATCACGGCCTATGGGTCCATTTCCACGGCTATCGAGGCCATGAAGAATGGCGCCTTTGAATATCTGTTAAAGCCTTTTGATCCGGATGAACTGGGTGTTCTTATTGAAAAGATCATCCAGTACCAGGAGCAGGATCGAGAGAACCTCTTTTTGAGAGAGCAGTACAAAGACAGGACCCGATTTGAAAGCATGATCGGTCAATCCGCGGCCATGCAGAAGGTCTTTGATATGGTTCAGGACGTTGCACCAACCGACTCCACCGTCCTTATCACAGGTGAGACGGGTACTGGCAAGGGTTTGGCTGCCAAGGCCATCCACACGAACTCTCACCGCTGTGGCGGGCCATTTGTTGTGGTCAATTGTGGCGCCTTTCCCGAGCACCTTTTGGAGAGCGAGCTGTTCGGGTACGAGAAAGGGGCATTTACGGACGCCAAGATGACTAAGAAAGGTCGGCTTGAGCTGGCCCACGGCGGGACGCTGTTCTTAGATGAAATCGGGGAAATAAGCATGAGAATGCAGATCGATCTCTTGCGGATTATAGAAGATGGCATCTTTTACCGGGTAGGAGGCACACAGCCGATAGAGGCGGATTTCAGGGTCATTGCCGCCACCAACAGGGATCTTGACGAGGCCATAGAAAAGGGGGCTTTCAGGGAAGATTTGTTTTACCGTTTGAATGTGATTTCATTTCCAATGCCCCCCCTTCGCGAACGGAAAGAGGACATCCCCCTCTTAGCAGAGCATTTTCTTCGCCGCTTTTCCCAGGAAACGAATAAACAGGTATCCCGGATCAGTCGTGAGGCCTTGGATGAAATGATGCTCTACGAGTGGCCCGGAAACGTGAGGGAACTGGAAAATGCCGTTGAAAGGGCGGTTGTTGTTGGAAAGGAGCGTAGGATCAAACCGGAAGACCTGCCCATCTTCCGTCAGGAACATATTCGGCAAACTTCGGATCAATCCCTGAAGGCAGTGGAGAAGGAGCATATCTCCAATATACTGGGTAAGACCCGGTGGAATATTTCCAGGAGCGCAGGGGTATTAGGCATTGACCGGACCACGCTGTACAGCAAGATCAAACGCTATAAGATTGAAAAGCCAGAGTGAATGACCCAAAAGAACATATTATCTTCATTTCCCCCTTAGGAGATGTGGATTCCCTGGTTCTCAGCCGGATCGGCAGGGAAATTAAGCGCACTTTCGGTTATGAAATCGAGATAGATCCTCTCCTTAGGGATGTGGGATTTGCCTTAGATCCCGATCGAAGCCAGTACCATTCCACCCTGATTCTTCAAAAATTGGCCGGCATTGCCCCGCCTCAGGCCCTGAAGGTGCTCGCCATTGTAGATCTAGACCTTTTTATCCCCATCTTGACCCATGTATATGGCGAGGCACAGCTGGGCGGTCTGGCATGCATCGTATCGACCCGCCGGTTGAAAGAGAAGCTTTCCCCGGCCGGCAATCCAGAAAGCTTCACTCGCCGCCTTTTAAAAGAGGCCGTTCACGAACTGGGACATACCTTTAAGCTTCGTCACTGTAAGGACCCGGCCTGCATCATGCATTACTGCCGCACGGTGAAAGACGTGGATCGTAAATCGGATGAACTCTGCCGCTATTGCAGAATCCTGCTGGAAGATGAGATACATAGGCTGCAGGAAAGATGATCCGACACCAGCCAGGTGAAACATCGATCAGGTTTTGAGAAAAAGCCCGGTCA
>CAZACO010000511.1:0-3720 GCA_964483185.1 uncultured Desulfobacteraceae bacterium | reverse complement strand
CAACAACTTCGTAGCCCATATGTCTTAACCTCCTGAATTATAATTAAAAAATCCTGAAATCGTTTACTCTTCGATAACGCCTCGCGGCAGGATCAACCGCCCACTTTTCGTGAACAGCGGTTACTTAACAGACTAAATTTGGGCTGTCAAGCATTTTTGCTTTCACCAAGTCCTTTTGTGTCCTTTTTTGAGCTCCTGCCCATACCCATACCTCCCGCTAAGGTGTCGCAGAAATAAAAGGGCCGATTGTCTATCTGAATCGGCCCCAATTCAACACACATGGTAGAACAGTTATGCGGGTGCCTCTTCTTTCACAGATACCGCGATCTTGTACAAAACGGTCAGCACGAAAAACCCTGTGGCCAAGACGCCGATAGTGATCAGGACTTCCGGGGTCGTGGGCCAGTAGTCGGTTACCGTGTCAAAGGGATTGGGCGTAAAACCGGCCACGATAAGGCCCAGCCCCTTGTCGATCCATGTAGCCGCGATAAGAACGGCGCAGGCCACGGCCAGGGTGCCCTCGTTCCGGCGGGTCGAAGGAACGACCAGCAGTATAAGGGAAATGATGGCAAATACGGTGGCCGCCCACATCCACGGTACAAGGTTTCCATGTCCTTCCAGCCCCTTGAAAAGAAATACAATCGGATGCATGTGCCCGGGGATCTGGCTGTAAAATGCGGTAAAGAGTTCAAGCAGGAAAAAGAAGACATTGATCAACATGGCATATGTCACGATCCCGGCCAGTGTCCTGATCTGCTCCTTTCCCGGATCGAACCGGGTGACTTTCCGGACGATGAGGCATAACAGAATGAGGAGGGCCGGGCCGGCACAGAACGCCGATGAGAGAAAGCGGGCGGCCATGATAGAGGTGAGCCAGAAATGCCTGCCAGGAAGACCCGCATACAAAAATGCCGTCACTGTGTGGATACTGAAGGCCCATGGGATGGAGATATAAATCAGGACCTTTATCCATTTCTGGTAATGGACCCCTTTCCGCTCTGCGGCCAGGACATTCCACCCGATGATAATGTTGAGCAGCATGTAGACGTTCAGAACAATCATGTCCCAGAAAAGGATGGAATTGGGTGTGGGGTAGAGGATCACATTCATGATCCGGACCGGATTACCCAAGTCCACAAACACAAACAGAAGGCACATGATAATGGACGAGACTGCCAAAAATTCACCTAGGATGGTAATCCTGCCAAACGCCTTATAATCATGGATATAGCAGGGTAACACCACCATAACCCCCGAGGCAGCCACACCGACAAAATAGGTCAGTTGGCCGATATACAGCCCCCACGAAACATCCCTGCTCATCCCGGTTATCTTCAGGCCTTCAAAAAACTGATAGAGATAGCATCCAAGACCTATCCCCATCAATACAAGCAGAAAAACGAGCCATCCCCAGTATCCCTGAGTTCCTTTTAGTGCCCTGTCAAGCATAATCACCTCATACTATATAGAATAAATTGGGTTCGGTGCCCAGTTCGGGCTTGCGTCGGACCGTATAATGCTCGTGGAGCAGTTTTCTGACGTTCGACTCCGGATCCGCAACATCTCCGAACGTCAGTGCATGGACCTTGATCTTATCGCATGCCTGCACACACGCAGGAAGCTCGCCCTTGGCAACCAGTTCCACGCAGAAATTGCACTTCTCCACCACTCCCTTTGACCGTTCCGGATAGGCCCGGTTGGTCGGGTAGTCAGGGTTCAGCTCTTTGGGCGCCTTTCTGGGGTTTCCCCAGTTGAAGCTTCTGGAACCATACGGACAGGCCGCCATACAGAACCGGCATCCGATGCATCGGTGCATATCCATAGCCACGATCCCGTCAGACTCTCTCTTAAAGGTCGCCTGTGTGGGGCAGACCCTCACGCAGGGAGGATTGAAACAGTGATTGCACATCAGGATTACAGGTTGGTGCCTGACGTGTTCGTCAATGAACGGGTTGGGCTGGTTCGGAAAGGCATGCTCATAGCGCTCTTGCCAGATCCATTTGATGGCATGCCTTGGATTACCCCAGTCGGGCACATTGTGCTCTCGATGACAGGCTATCATGCACTCTTTGCACCCATCCTTTTCCTTGGCCTGCTTCTCAATGCACTTGCGCATGTCAACGACCATGGCCCACCGCTTCCCCTGGGTCAAGGGGATGCCCTGCATCGAGGCTTCCAATTCACCCGGGGCGAGTATATCAATAGCCGCCTTCCCTCCAAGTCCGAACAGGGCAGCATATCCGGCGATCTTCAGGAATTCTCTTCTGTCTACGCCCATCATTTCTTCTCCTCTGGTTCAACCGGCACGATATGGCAGTCCCAGCAATAGGGAGCCACATCCAGGTAGTTGTGGCACTGGTCGCAAAATTTGGTCTTGTTCGAATGACAATCCAGGCACGTAACCTGAAGGCTCTTGTAATATATCTTGCCGTCAGAAGCCTTGTAGTACCGCTCCCCACTGCGGACAGCCGTGTGTCGCCATTCATCCAAGAGGGAAAAATGGGATTCCCTCATGTACGTCTTCGATGCCACGCACACCTTGGCCTCCTTCGCCTTTGCCGTGAGCAGTGGATCCGGGGCCTTGGCGGCCTTCCCTGCGTTATAGAAGAAAGGGGAAAGTAGCAGACCGAGACCGATGATCAGGCCGACAATAATCTTACCTCCATCATACATCCTCTTCATCCTCCATTCCTGGCAGGGGTTCCCCACGCAGGTCCGTGGTTCTCTTCTTTTCCCCCTCGAATACCAAGGCGTTGGCAACCATCTCATGGACCCCGGTGACTTGCACACCGGGCACCCAGTAGTCCATAGAAGTTGGGAATACGGCCCTGTCAATGGCACAGATACAGGAGAGCATGTTCACCCCATACTTCTCATGCACGTATTTCACGGCATTGGCCCGGGGGAGGCCGCCGCGCATCCTCAACTCCATATCCTCACCGGCATTGAGTCCCGCGCCGCTCCCGCAGCAGAAGGTCTGTTCCCGGATCGTCTCGGGCGGCATCTCGTAAAAATTATTGCAGACGTTTTTTATCACATATCTCGGTTCTTCAAAGAAACCCATCCCCCTGGCCGGGTTGCACGAGTCGTGAAACGTCACCTTCAGATTGTCATTCCTGCTCGGGTCTAATTTGAGCTTGTTGTGCTTTATGAGATCTGCGGTAAACTCGATCAGGTGGACCATTTTGGTGGCATTCGCATTTTTAAATCTGGTACCGGTGATAGGTGAGACCGGTTCTTCCAGAAAGTCGGGGGGTCCATTGAAGGTATCCATGTACTGGTTCAGGACCCGCCACATATGGCCGCATTCACCCCCCAGGATCCATTTGACCCCTAACCGTTTGGCCTCGGCATACATCTTGGCATTGAGCCGTTTGGCCATTTCATGGGAGGTAAAATAGCCGAAGTTGCCTCCCTCCGAGGCATAGGTGCTCCATGTGATGTCAAGGCCCTGTTGTTTGAGATAATGGAAAAGCATCATGTAGCCCATGCAGGTATAGGTGCCGGGGTCGGCGAAGACATCCCCCGACGGTGTGATAAAGAGGATCTCGGCGCCCTTGCGGTTGAAATCCTGCTCCATCCGGATGCCGGTGATGTCCTCGATTTCATCGGTAAAGAATTCGAGCATATCCTTGTAGGCATGGGGTTGAATCCCGAGATGGTTCCCTGTCCGGTAGCAGTTGGCCACGGGCGCGGCGATCCAGTCGGTGTTGAGCCCCA